>JAYVMM010000072.1:0-7558 GCA_043758975.1 Planctomycetota bacterium
CTGCGTCCAGGGTTTCGAGCTGAGCACGGGCGTCATCCGAGACCTCAAGGTCTCACGAACCATTCGCTTGATGTTCCGTCCACATGGACAATCACTGGCCTCCGAACAACTGATCAAATGGCTGAGGAAATTGCGCATTGCGTGAGTGATGACGCTAGCGGACACGAGCAGTCGAGTTCATATTGACAAGGGTTCGTAAAGCCCTATGGTGGCCGCCATGAACAGACCCCTGCCACCCCAGCAGTCGAAGATCCTCCACTACTTCGCGGATGCCGAGAACGCCGGTCGTCAGCCCAGCCGCGCGGAAGTGGCCGAGCATTTCGGCTACGCCTTCCCGTCGGCGGTGTCCAAGCATGTCGAAGCGCTGGTGCGCAAGGGCCTGCTCGACGCCGACCGCGAGAAGAAGCGCAATGTGCGCCTGACCGAGAGCGGCTGGACCGCGATCGCGCGCACCCCGGCGCGGCAGGGCGTACCGGTGATCGGCACGATCGCAGCCGGCGTCCCCATCCTCGCCACCGAGCAGCACGCCGGCTACCTCAAGGACATCCAGCCGGCGCCCGGACGCTTCGCGCTCAAGGTGCGCGGCGACTCGATGGTCGATGCTGGCATCCTCGACGGCGACTTCGCGGTGATCCAGGAAGGCGGTCGGGTCGCCGACAACCAGGTCGCGGCGGTGGTGGTCGACGGCGAAGCCACGCTTAAGCGCGTGCGCTTCTACGCCGATCGCATCGAGCTGCTCCCGGCCAACCTCAAGTACAAGCCGTTGGTGATCCACAAATCACACGCGGCCACGGTGCAGATCGTCGGCCCGCTCTGTTTCGTCTACCGCACCGTCGCCTGACCGCGTCGGTCGCGCCGGCACGCCGCCACCGCGCTACGCTCGACGCCTGACGCATCGGGCAGCGCGCGCGCCGCCGCCGCCCCCCCCTCATTTCACTCCACACCCACACCCACACCCAGCACCAGGACCAACCCATGCCCGCCGAAGCCGCCTCCGCCTCTGCCCGCCAGCCCGCCCGCGCCGACAGTGCGGACAAACCGACCCCCAATGCCAACGACCCAGCCAAGAAGAAAGCCCTTGAGGCCGCCCTCGACCAGATCGACAAGGTCTACGGCAAGGGCTCGATCATGCGCCTCGGCCAGTTCGAGAAGGTCGATGTCGGCGCCATCTCCACCGGTTCGCTCAGCCTCGACCTGGCGATTGGCGTCGGCGGCGTGCCGCGCGGGCGCATCGTCGAGATCTACGGCCCGGAGTCGTCGGGCAAGACCACCCTCGCCCTGAGCATCGCCGCGCAGGCGCAGAAGGAGGGCGGCGTGGTCGCCTTCATCGACGCCGAGCACGCGCTCGACCCGACCTGGGCCGAGCGCATCGGCGTCAACCTCAACGACATCCTGGTCAGCCAGCCCAACTACGGCGAGCAGGCGCTCGACATATGCGACCTCCTGGTGCGCTCGAATTCGGTGGACGTGGTGGTGGTCGACTCAGTCGCCGCGCTCACGCCCAAGGCCGAGCTCGACGGCGAGATGGAGGATCTCCAGGTCGGTCTGCAGGCGCGCATGATGTCCAAGGCGATGCGCAAGCTCACCGCGGCGATCAGCCAGTCCAAGACCACGGTGGTGTTCATCAACCAGATCCGCGAAAAGATCGGCGTGGTCTATGGCAGCCCTGAGACCCAGCCCGGCGGGCGCGCGCTCAAGTTCGCCGCCAGCCTCCGCCTCGACATCCGCCGGGTGACCTCGATTACCGAAGGCGAGCGCGCGGTCGGCAACCGCGTGCGCGTCAAGGTGGTGAAGAACAAGGTCGCCGCGCCCTTCACCAAGGCCGAGTTCGACATCATGTTCAACGAGGGCATCAGCTACACCGGCGACCTCCTCGACCTCGCCGTGCTGGCCAAGGTGGCGCAGAAGTCGGGCGCCTGGTTCACCTACGGGGCGGTCAAGCTCGGCCAGGGGCGCGAGAACTCCAAGCAGTTCCTCAAGGATAACCCCAAGGTCACCGAGGAGATCGCCAGCAAGGTCAAGTCGACGAACATCAACCTCCTCGATGGGACGAGCAGCGAGGGCGAATAGCGGTCTCCGGGGTGGTCGGCGACGGCCATCCCGCGGCTGATGCCCTCGGCAGCATTGATCGCGCGCGCGCCGGGCTTAGCCTGCCAAGCGCGGCCAGGGCGCCGCGGTGCTCTCCCATGCGGGGGCGCGCCGCGACCGCTGGCAGCCGCATTGGAGGATCCGCATGTTCCTGGTCGTCGGACTGCTGCGCGTCGTGCTCGGAATCGCCGCCATCGGCCTCGCCCTGCTCCTCTACCTCAAGCACCGCGACGTGATGACCGGCAACACCCTCATCCCGCTCGACTACTACGACTACCATTACCTGTGCGCACCGCCGCTGATGGTCGTGGGCATTGTCGTCATCGCCCTGATCGGCGTGCTCGCGCTCAGCGCCGGGCTCTACGGCATCACCCATTGGCCGCAGCGCGAGCCCGCTCCGACCCCGAAGCCGAAGAGCGGCGCCGCCTGAGCGCACGCCGCTGATCGACCGGTGCGACAGGCGCGCCAGCCCTATCATGCTCGCACGCCCCCGCGCGGACCGGTGAGATGGCCGAGGTCGGCTTCGCGCAAACGGAAGCGTTCGCGGATCGCCGCCACCTCCTGATATCCGGCGACGGTGTCCTGTGGGCGGTGGGCATCGGAACTCAGCACCACGCTGGCGCCGCGGTCGGCGATGGTTTCCCAGAACGGCAGCCAGGGATAGGACGGGCGGCGTCCCTGCGGGGTCTCCAGCCAGGGCTTGCGGATGCCGTAGCTGTTGAGCTCCAGCGGCACCTCCAGGGCGGCGGCGGCCAGGCCGATGTCACGCGCGCAGGCGGCGGTGTCGGTGGTCCACTGCGGGTTGCTGCAGCCGATCAGGTCGGGATGGGTGACGAAGGCGAACAGCCCGGTGGCCATGGTGCGGATGGTGTAGTCGGCGTAGGCGCGCAGGGTGCGGGCGCTATCGAGGCCGCCGAAGCTGGGGATCCAGCCGCCGTCCAAGGGGGTGAAATGGCAGCCGGCGATGAGGTAGTCGAAGCCGCGCCGGCCCAGGATCTCATCCCGGTAGAAGGATTCGTACTCGGGTGCGTATTCGCACTCAAGCCCTATCAGGACCCGTAGTTGTGGATAGGCCTCGCGTGCCAGCTCGACCTGCTGCTGGTAGTCGTCCAGCTCGGCGAGTGCCATGCGCATGTCCGGCCACCGGCCATCGGGCAGAGGGGTATGGTCGGACATGCCCAAGACCGCAAGGCCAGCCTCTACAGCCACTTGCGCGTAATCTAGCACATCGCCTTCAGCGTGCTGGCAGCGCCAGGTGTGGGTGTGCAGGTTGGTGGTGAAGGGCATCGCTGGGTCTACTCTAGCTGCGCAGGCGCGCACGCCAGGGCATCCCAGGCCGAGCAGCTACAGCGGTCGGCGAAGGACTACCCCCTACCCCTTGACGGTCCGAATGGCTCCCCCACCGTATGCTGCACATTCGGAGAACAGGTAAAACCATGGCGAAGCAAAAGGTGGAGTACGACGAGAAGGCGATCAAGAGCCTGGATGCGCTCAGCCACATCCGCCTGCGCACCGGCATGTACATCGGGCGCATCGGCGACGGCGGCAATCCGGCGGACGGCATCTACGTCCTGCTCAAGGAGATCGTCGACAACTCGATCGACGAATTCATCATGGGTGAGGGCCGCAAGGTCGAGATCACCCGCCAGGATGAAACCGTCACCATCCGCGACTACGGTCGCGGCATCCCCCTGGGCAAGGTCATCGAATGCGTCAGCCAGATCAATACCGGCGGCAAGTACAACGATGACGTCTTCCAGTTCTCGGTCGGCCTCAACGGCGTCGGCACCAAAGCGGTCAATGCGCTCTCCAGCCGCTTCGAGGTGATCAGCTTCCGCGATGGCGCCTTCAAGCGCGCGCTGTTCGAGCGCGGCAAACTGGTCAAGCAGGAGGACGGGCGCGACAAGGGCCAGGCCAACGGCACCTACGTCGAGTTCTCCCCCGACCCGGAGATCTTCAAGGAATTCCACTGGCACGACGAGTTCATCGCCAAGCGCCTAAGCTACTACTGCTACCTCAACGCCGGCCTGAGCATCGTCTACAACGGCACTACCTACGTCTCCAAGGAAGGGCTCAAGGACCTGCTGCGCACCGAGATCGGCGAGGAGGAGACCCATTACGAGGCCTTCCACCACCGCGAGGACAAGCTCGAATTCGCGCTCACCCACACCGGCACCTATGGCGAGACTTATTTCAGCTTCGTCAACGGCCAGTTCACCAGCGATGGCGGCACCCACCTCTCGGCCTTCCGCGAGGGCCTGCTCAAGGGGGTCAATGAATTCGCAGGCAAGAATTTCGCCGGCGAGGACGTGCGCGAAGGGATCTGCGGCGCGGTCGCGATCAAGCTCCAGGATCCGCTCTTCGAGTCGCAGACCAAGAACAAGCTCGGCTCGGATGTGCGCACATGGCTGGTGCCGGCGGTAAAGGAGGCGGTCGAGCGCTGGCTGCACACCAGCCCCGAGGTGGCGACCAAGCTGCTCGACAAGATCAAGGCCAACGAGCGCCTGCGCACCGAGCTGGCCAAGATCAAGAAGGAGGCGCGCGAGCGCGCGAAATCGGTCGCCTTGCGCATCCCCAAGCTGCGCGACTGCGAGTTCCACCGCTGCGATGCCGATCCCAAGAAGGGCAAGGACCGCAGGATGGAGACCACGCTCTTCATCACCGAAGGCGATTCGGCCGGCGGTTCGCTGGTGATGTGCCGCGATACCGAGACCCAGGCCATCTTCACCATCAAGGGCAAGCCGCTGAACTGCTTCGGCATGGGCAAGGAGACGGTCTACAAGAACGAGGAGCTCTACAACATCATGTCCGCGCTCGGCATCGAGAACGGCCTCGAGGGCCTGCGCTACAACCATGTCATCATCGCCACCGACGCCGACGTCGACGGCATGCACATCCGCAACCTGCTTTTGACCTTCTTCCTGAGCTTCTTCGAGGCGCTGGTCAAGAACGGCCATGTGTACTTCCTCGAGACCCCGCTCTTCCGCGTGCGCAACAAGCAGCAGACCATCTACTGCTACAGCGAGGCCGAGCGAGACGCCGCCCAACAGGCGCTCAAGAGCCCCGAAACCACGCGCTTCAAGGGCCTGGGCGAGATCAGCCCGAAGGAGTTCGGGCAATTCATCGGCTCCGAGATGCGCCTGCAGGAGGTCGCCATCGAGAACCTCAGCGAAGTTGCCCATGCGCTGACCTTCTACATGGGCAAGAACACCCCCGAGCGCAAATCCTTCATCGTCGACAACCTTATCGTCGAAGAGGGCTGACCATGGCGGTGCCAACCTCCCCGGGCGGCTCATCCAGGCCGGCCTGCGGTGTCCTTTGTCAGGCCATGGCCCAGCGCCTGACGCCCCCCGCCCATCCCTCCAGCACCACCTCCGCAGAGACTCGTCCATGACCCAGCTCGAACCGCTGATGCGCCGGAATTTCCTCGAATACGCCAGCTATGTCGTGGTCGACCGCGCCATCCCCGAGCTCCGCGACGGCTGCAAACCGGTGCAGCGCCGCATCCTGCACACCCTGTTCACCATGGACGACGGCAAGTTCAACAAGGTCGCGAACATCATCGGCGAATGCATGAAGCTGCATCCCCACGGCGACGCCTCGATCGGCGACGCGCTGGTGGTGCTGGCCAACAAGGGCAAGGCGCTGGGCAACCACGACCTCGGCTACTTCTTCGAGAAGCAGGGGAACTTCGGCAACATCATGACCGGCGACGGGGCGGCCGCCGCACGCTACATCGAGTGCCGGCTGACGCCATTGGCCAAGGAGACCCTGTTCAACCCGGCGCTCACCCAGTACTCGCCGAGCTACGATGGCCGGCGCGATGAGCCGGTCGCACTGCCGGCCAAGCTGCCAGTGATCCTCATGCTCGGCACCGAGGGCATCGCCGTGGGCATGGCGACCACCATCCTGCCGCACAACCTCGGCGAGCTGCTGCAGGCGCAGATCAGGATCCTCAAGGAGGAGCCCTACCGCGGATTGCGCCCGGACTTCCCCACCGGCGGCATCATGGATGCCAGCGAGTACGATGACGGTCGGGGCAAGGTCAAGGTCAGGGCCAAGATCGAGGCCGACGGCGAGAAGCGGGTGGTGATCACCGAGCTGCCCTGGGGCGTGACCACGGAATCGCTCTGCGCCTCGATCGAGACCGCCTACGAAAAGGGCAAGGTCAAGATCAGCAACATCAACGACAAGACCGGCGAGGAGGTGCGCCTCGAGCTCGATCTGCCGCGCGGCGTCAGCACCGATGAGGTCATCCCCCAGCTCTACGCCTTCACCGACTGCGAAGTCGAGGTCAACACCAACATCGTGGTAATCCGCGAGCGCAAGCCCGCCGAACTCAGGGTCAAGGAGATCCTCGAGGAATGCACCGCGCGGCTGAAGGACATCATCCGCGCCGAGATCGAGCACCAGCTCAGCGGGCTGACTGACAAGCAGCACTGGCTGACCCTGGAGCAGCTCTTCATCGAGAACCGGGTGTACAAGAAAATCGAGAACCAGACCACCGAGGAGGGCGTCAACCAGGCGGTGTGGAAGGGCATGGAGCCGTTCAACGGCATGTTCGTGCGCGCGATGGTCGACGAGGACGTGGTCCGCCTGCTCGAGATCCGCATCAAGCGCATCTCGCAGTTCGATATCGACAAGAACCGCCGCGACATCGACGACATCGTGCGCGCGATCAAGGAGGCCAAAGCCAAGCTCAAGAACCTCACCGGCACCACCATCGCCTGGCTGGAGTACATGCACGGCAAGTATGCTGCCGTGTTCCCGCGCCGGACCAAGGTCAAGTCGATGGAGGAGATCGATGAGAAGTCGGTGGCGCGCGCAAACATCAAGCTCGGCTACGACCAGGCCACCGGCTTCTTCGGCTCAGCAGTGAAGGCGAGCGACCGCGAGATCAAGGTCACCGAGTACGACAAGGTCATTGCCATCATGCAGAACGGTGTCTACCGCATCATGGCGCCGCCGGAGAAGACCCTGCTCGAGGGCAAGGTGATCCACCTTGAGATCTTCGACCCTGAGAAGGGCCTGCCGCTGGTAGTGGTATACCGCGACAAGCAGAAGGTGCCGTGGGCCAAGAAGGTGCACATCCAGTCCTTCATCCACGACAAGGAGTACGAGCTGATCAAGGAGCGCGCCGGGCGCATTGACCATCTCCTCACCAAAGCGCGCGGCATCGCCACCAGCCACATGGTGCCGGTACCGCGCCTGCGCGTGCACGAGGAGCGCTTCGACCTCGCCACCCTCGAGCTCAGCGGCCTGGCCGCGCGCGGCACGCGCATCGCCGAGCGCCCGACGGCCAAGATCGTCATCGCCGATCCTCCCGCCTGACCGCCGTACTGAGTCGTTCGATTACGTGTATCGCATGTGGACGGATAGACTCCTGATGCTGAGCGGGCCCGCTGAAGAATGATCGGGACGCTTCCGCAATCGTCTACTGCTTAGTCGGCCCTCATGTGGTGATCACGGC
>JAYVMM010000073.1:0-2380 GCA_043758975.1 Planctomycetota bacterium
GGGCGGCGGCAAGGGCACACGAGCCGAGCCCTACCAGGGCCTCAAGGCGGCGCAGGAGGCCGCCCGCCCGGGCGACCGCTTCCTGCTCCACGCCGGCACCTATGCGGTCGGGACCTGGAATATCGTGCGCAACGGCGAGCCGGGCCATCCGATCGTGTGGTGCGGCGCCGGCGACGGCGAGGTGATCATCGACGGCGGGCGCGCGCCGGAGAAGCTCGAGGGCACCGCGATCTTCGCCGACAAGGCCCACGATGTGTGGTTCGAGCACCTTACGGTATGCAACGCCTTCAACATGGTGCGCGCCCACGATGCCGACCGCCTGGTGGTGCGGCGCTGCAATTTCCACCATTTCATATGCGGGGTGGTGGCGACCGGCAACGATCCCGCCCGGCAGAACGGCTTCTTCATCGCCGACAACCGCTTCGTCGGCGTGATGCCCTGGCCGGTGACCGCCAAGCAGTATTCCGAGCTGCCGGAATCGCGCGCGATCTGGGTCACCGGCAGCGGCCACGAGTTCTGCTACAACCGCGTCCACCACACCAAGGACGGCATCGACGTCGGCGACGGCCCGCGTTGCGATAGCATCGACATCCATAACAACGAGGTCAGCGAATGCTTCGATGACGGCACCGAGATGGACGGCAGCGAGCGCAACAACCGCTGCTTCGAGAACCGCTACACCAACGTCCTGGTCGGCATCTCCTTCCAGCCGATCTACGGCGGCCCGGCCTACGCCTTCCGCAACGTGGTCTACAACATCCGCGGCGAGCCGATCAAATGGCACAACGCCCCGGACGGCGCGCTCGCCTACCACAACACCTTCGTGCGTCATGGCGCGCCCGCCTACCTGGCCACCGAGGACAGCCCGGTCCACTGCGTGACGCGCAACAACCTCTTCGTCGGCAGCGCGGGACGCGCCTACAGCCTCGATCCGCTGATGGTGCGCTGTGACTTCGACTACGACGGCTTCGCCGGCTGGAGCGGCGAGATCTTCCTCAAATGGTGCAACGCCCGCTACGCCACCCCCGAGGAGGTGCGCGCCAAGGCCCCGGTCTACCGCCACGTGGTGGTCGCCGAGGCGGCGTCGCTGTTCGCCGCCGGCACCGCCGTCCCGGGCGACGACACCACCATCTTCGATCCTGCCACCCTCGACCTGCGCCTGAAGGCGGGCAGCGCGGCGATCGACTCAGGCGAGGTCCTGCCTGGGTTCAACGACGGCTTCGCCGGCAAGGCGCCCGACCTCGGCGCCTACGAGCTGGGCGCGGAGCGCCCCCATTATGGCATCCGCCCGGAGGCACCGGCGCCAGCGCGGCGCTGAGCCCGCTCAGCCGGCGCTGGCGCCGGCTCCGGAACCGCTCGCCTCCTGCTTGCGCGCCGCCGTGCGCCGCGCCCGCTGCCGGCGCCACCACATGTGCCAGCCGGAGAGGGTCTGCAGCACCAGCACCAGGCTGGCGAGCGAGGCCACTGCCTTGCTCGGCAGGCCGAATACGTCGCCGGTGTGCAGCGCGCGGTTGAGGGTGACCAGGCCGGTGACCGCGATCGGGGCGCGCGAACTGGTGACCGAGAGGGTGGCGCCGCTGTACTGGTCGACGTTGACCCAGCTGCGCCCGCCCGGGGTGAGGTCCTCGGGGAAGCGCATGCCGATGTGGTAGCAGCCGGCGGTGGCGGGCAGCGAGATCAGGAAGGGCAGCGCCTCGGGCAGTTCACGGCGCGCCACCGCGATCGCCGCTTCCGCGCTGATCGGGTGCGCCCCGGGCAGGACGGTGGAGGGCAGCTCGCGCGGCGGCGGTACGCTGCCGAGCAGCTGGTGCGCCCAGGGCGCCCAGTTGTCGTTCCAGGTGATCGCCGCGCCGGTGACGGCGAGCACGAACAGGAACGCCGCGCTGAGGATGCCGGCGGCGTGGTGGGAATCATGGATCACGCGCGCGACGGGCGCACGTAGGTTGACAGCGATGCGCTTGCCCGGCCACCACAGCAGGATGCCGGTCGCCAGCAGCGCGATGAGGATGAGGGCGGCGATGCCTCCCACCAGGCCGCCGGTGCGGCCCAACCACAGGGTGAGGTGGAGGGTGTGGATCTGGTTGAGCACCGTCGGGGTGGTGCGCGTTCCCACCACTGCGCCGGTCGAGGCGTCGACGAAGATCTGCTGCGCGTGCACCGACACCGCATAGGTCTCGCCGGGTGCGGTGGGCAGCCACAGGTAGGTGATGTGCTCCTTCGGGTAGGCTGTCGTCAGGGCGTCGCGGATGGCGGCGATCGGCAGGGTGGTCGCGCCGGGCGGGGCATGGAACAGTCTCGGGTTGAGCAGGCGGTCGAGCTCGCTCTCGAAGGCCATGATGCAGCCGGTGCCGCCGAGGATGATGAGGATGAGCCCGGCGAC
>JAYVMM010000074.1:0-6596 GCA_043758975.1 Planctomycetota bacterium
TCGCTCCGCAGCCCGCCCTCGCCGTCAGCGGAGGATCTCGCACCGCGTCAGGCCTGCGGACATGGACATGGTCAGCTGGCAGCGAGCGCTGCGCATCCAGGCCGGCGAAGAGGCCTCCTTCACGCTGCGCAACCTGGGCGAGCATGCCATCTTCTCCGAATTCGCGGTTGGCAATCGGGCCAAGGGAAGCACCTACCGGGTTGCCATCCGAGGCGAACGGCTCGGCGTGAACTACTGCTCATGCACCGATTTCGCCAGCAACCGGCTCGGCGTCTGCAAGCACATCGCATTCGCCCTCCATCGTCTGCGCCGACGCCCCTCTGCGGCCCGTCTGCTGCAGGCCGGGTATACCCCGCCCTTCAGCGAGATCGCCGTAGCCTATGAAGGCCGTCCACGCCTGCGTCTTCTTTTGGGCAGCGATTGTCCGCCAGAGGTGAAGCGTTGTGCCGCCGCGGCCAGGTCAGGCGGTGGCGAGGTCGACGCATCAGCCATCCCGCGCCTGCTGCGGGTCGCCGAGCGCATGGGCCACGAGATCCGCTTCTATGATGATGCCCGCGACCTCTTGGCGGCCTCAGCCGATGATGCCCGGCGCCGGAAGCTCCTCACCGATGCCTACCCCAAGGGCGCCAAAGATCCGAAGCTCGCCCGCCTGTTGCGCGGCATAACCCTGCATCCCTACCAATGCCAGGGCGCTTTCTTCCTCGCCGAACGCGGACGGGCCCTGCTCGCCGACGATATGGGCCTGGGCAAGACGGCGCAGGCCATCGCTGCGGCACGGATCCTGGAACGGGAAGGCGGACTCAAGCATATCCTCTTCGTGGCTCCGGCGTCGCTCACCGGTCAATGGGCGGAGGAGATCGAACGCTTCACCGGCCAGGCAGCGACCATCATCCGCGGCCAGCGTGAAGTGCGCCATAGGTCTTGGGTCGCGGAACGGAGCGGATGGACGGTGGCCACCTACGACTGCCTGCACCGCGACCTCGCGGCGATCCAGGAGTGGGGCGTCGACCTGCTCATCCTTGATGAGGCACAGCGCATCAAGAACTGGCCGACGCGCGCCGCTCAGGCGGTGCGCCGCATCGACTGCTCCAGCTGCTTCGTGCTCACCGGGACGCCGATGGAGAACAAACTCGACGAACTGCATGCGCTGCTCGAAGTGGTCGATCGCCATCTCCTCGGGCCGCTGTTCGCCTTCAAGGACCGCCATACCGAATACGAGGTCAAATCCGGCAAGGTGATCGGCTACCACGGCCTGGACAAGATCGCCCAGGCCATCGCTCCGGTCCTGCTGCGGCGCACCCGCGCCCAGGTCATGGCCCAGCTGCCGGGCCGCAGCGTGGTGGTGCTGCGCGCACCGCTCACCGCCCCGCAACGGAATTTCCACGACGAGGACCAGGTCGCGGTCGCCCAGATCATCCAGCGCTGGCGCCGCTTGCGCTTCCTCTCGGAGGTCGACCAGAAGCGGTTGATGAAGCACTTGACGCGGATGCGCATGGTCTGCGATGACGCCCATCTCCTCGACCAGGACCTGCGCTCCGGCCCAAAACTGGACCAGATCACCACCCTGCTGGAGCAGGAGCTTGCCGACCCGGCGACGAAGGTGGTGATCTTCTCGACGTGGATGGCGATGCATGAGCTCATCCGCGAACGCTGTGATGAGCGCGGCTGGGGCTATGCCTTCCTCAACGGCGGCGTCCCCTCAAACCTTCGCCCTGAGCTGATCCGCCGCTTCCGCGAGGATGATGGCTGCCGAATATTCCTCGCCACCGATTGCGGCGCGACCGGGCTCAATCTCCAGTGCGCGACCGTCCTGGTGAATGTCGACGTGCCATGGAATCCGGCCGTACGCGAGCAGCGCATCAGCCGCATCCACCGGCAGGGGCAGCGCCGTCCGGTGCGCATCTACGATCTCGTCGCCGAAGACGGCATCGAGACGGCCATCACCCTGCTGCTGGCCTTCAAGTCGGAGCTCGCGGCAGGGGTATTAGACGGGGGCGCCAGCGCCGTGCGCATGGAAGGCTCCACGCTGCAGCGCTTCATGCGCTCTGTCGAGGAGCTCGATGAGCGCATGCAAACCGACCGCGGAGCGCGGGACACTGCCGCCCATAATCCCGTCGATGCCGCCGTCGGAATCTCCGCAGCCAGCAGCACCGGAACTCCGCTCCTGCCCTTCGATGAGAGCCAGGACGATCGTGAGCACGTCGCATCGTCCAAACCCGATCGCCCCACGAGCGAGCGCCCGCTCGCCGTGGGCAGCGCATTGACCATGGCCGCAAAGCTCCTCGCCGATCTCGGGCGCCTGGCAACTTCCGCCAGCATCGAGCGCAACCGCACGACCGGGGAAGCGGAATTGCGCGTGCCGCTGCCGGATCCCGCACTGCTGACCTCGCTGCAGCAGAGCCTCGCCTCGCTCCAAGGCGCCCTGGCCTCCCAGGCGGGGTAAGGTGTGCGACGGCTGCGCCTGCGGCGGCGCCGGTCACGCCTGCGGGCGATGGCGCGCAGCTGTGACCTGACCGCCTGAGGATGGCGGGCTGCGGTTCTGCGCCCCGCTTCCCGGCACCCCTGCAACCGAGCACCGCGGTTGGCAGGCCGGACCTGCCTGCTATCGTCGCTGCGCATGGCGGATCCCTGGTGGCAGCAGGTCGGGCTCGCTGCGCCTCCGCGCCTGGCTGATGCCGCTCAGCGGCCTGGGGCGGGCCTCTTCGACCTGCTGCAGATCGCCCTGCTCGAGCATGGCACCGCCATGGAAGTGGCGGAGATCGCCGCGCGCCTGGATGCGCTGGGCGTGGCATCCCCCCGTACTGATCTGGCCATCGCCCTGGTCAAAGCCTGGCATGGGCTCCCGCCGGTGCGGCGCCAGCTCGACGGACGACTGGCCATCGATGTCGAGTATCGCTGGCTGCGGTTGGTGCCGCGTCAGCTCGGCCTGGTGCCCGAGCTTGCGACCACCGCGGCCAAGGTCGCCGATCAGCCGCCGGTGGCGCCGCCACCGACGGTGCCGATCAGCCCGGACGAATGCACTGCGCTGCTGGCGTGCAATGGCCTCGCCAGCCTGTCCGACGTGCGGGTGGTGGCGGCCATCCTCGAAGCGCAGGGTTCGCCGATGACGCTCGCCGCCATCAATGCCATCCTCCTCGCTGCAACCGGCGGGCAGAGAAGGCGGAGACCGATCGCAGCTGAGCGCCTGCACACCTGGCGGGAACAGCTCGTGCAGGTGCAATTGGAATCTTCCCTCTCCCTGAGCGACAACTCGGGCCTGCTCATGGACATGCGCGCCGACGTCCGCGCGCGCGCCTATGTGCTCCTGCGCGCGCAGGAGCGGGAGCGGCGGGGCGTCGCCTTGCGGGCGAGCCTCCGGGTTACGGCGACGCAAGCAGTCCATGCCAAGGCGACCGCGACCACGCCGCTGCGGAGATTGGTGGTGCGCGCCTATCCCGAAGAAGGCATGCCCCAGGCTTTGAGCGTGCTGGATATCGCCGCCCATGCCATCACCACAGTGATCTCCGCCTCAATCCCCGAGATGGCGGCCCTCCTCGAACGCGCTGACCTGATCGTGGGCCTCGAACCCGATCGCACTCTCGCTGCACTGGGTTTCGAACGTCGTAGCGTCGATCTCACCCGCCATGCGCGCACCCGCAGGCTCAACCGCCGGGGCAGGACCCTGCACATCACCACCGCGCAGCTCATCAGCGCATCGGTGGGGATCAGCCGGCCCTTGTACGTCGCCTCCACCATGCGCGGATACCTCGCCGAATGCCGCGAAACCGCTCTGCGCCGGCGGCTCGAAAGCGACGTCAAGGCGCTCGCCGCATTCTACCGCTATGGGCGGCTGCACGGCGGCGTACGCCTGCGTTGGGGGTTCCTCGACGAGAGCAAGCTCGTCGAGTGGCCCGGATCCCCCGGCGATTCCCTCCATGCCATCGTCGCATCGGCCCGCGCTATCGATGCACCAATCGACATCGTCACCGGTTCGGCACCCGGGTGGACAGAGCCATGGTCGCGGGCGGTGCGCGGTCGACCGACCATCGATTATCATGTCCTGCGTATGATGACTCAGCAGGGCATTCAGATATTCGAACGGAATGAGATCCAGGCCGCCCGCCTGTGCGCTCCCGACCTCCAGCGACCGACCAGCAGCCTCGAGCCCTAGTCGCGGGCGCGTATCATCCCCCAGGTCTTTCCAACTTGAGCTTGCGAATCCGCGACACCAGCGTGGTCGCCTTGACCCCCAGCAGCTCCGCCGCGCCATTGGGACCCTTGATTTTCCACCCCGCCCGCTGCAGGACCGCCAGCAGGTTGTCCCGCACGCGCTGATCCATCTCGGTTTCGGTGAGGAAGTCCCGCGCCTCCCCGCCCGCATCTCGGGGGCGAGCGGCGGTGGATGCGGTCACGCCGCCGCCCGTCGGCAGGTCGACCTCGAGGTTCCCGCCTCGGGCGGTGATGACCCCGCGTTCGATGACATTCCTCAATTCGCGGATGTTGCCCGGCCAGTCGTAAGCCAGGAGCCGGGTGAGGGCGGCCCGGGTCAGGCGCGGGCGGGGGCAGCGCATGTCCTTCGCCGACAGCGCGGTGAAGTGCTGGGCCAGGAGCGCGATATCGTCGGCTCGCTCGCGCAGCGGGGCGATGTGGATGGGGAAGACGTTCAGGCGGTAGTAGAGGTCCTCGCGGAAGCGTCCGGAAGACACCTCTTTCCTCAGGTCGCGGTTGGTGGCGGCGACGATGCGCACATCCGCCCGCCTGGTGCGCTCCTCGCCGACGCGCTCGAAGGTCTTCTCCTGGAGCGCGCGCAGGAGCTTGCTCTGCATGTCCAGGGGCACCTCGCCGATCTCATCGAGGAACAGCGTGCCGCCCTCGGCGGCCTCCAGGCGCCCGGCGCGGTCGCGGATGGCGCCGGTGAAGGCGCCCTTCACGTGGCCGAAGAACTCGCTCTCGTAGAGCTCATGGGGGATGGAGGCGCAGTTGACGCGGATCATCGCCCGCTCGGCGCGGCGGCTGCGGCGGTGGATCTCATGCGCCACCAGTTCCTTGCCGGTGCCGGTTTCGCCGAGGATCAGCACTGAGGCGTCGGTCGGTGCGACCAGATCGATCTGGTTGATGACCTGACCGAGCGCGGCGCTGCCACCGATGAGGTCGCCAAACGCCTTGGCCTCCACCACTTCCTCCTGGAGGTAGGCGTTCTGCTGCTCGAGCTGGGCCTTCAGCCGCTTGATCTCGTCAATGGCGCGCGTGGTGGCGATGGTGCCCGCGACATGGTCGGCGAAGATGCGTCCCCACACCTGCGCCTCGTCGGGCACGTTGGCGCGGCTGAAGACCCCGATGACGCCGAGGACCTCGTTTTGGTAGACGATGGGTACGCCATTGAAGCCGCGGATCTGCTCCGGCGCCAGCCAGGGGATGGTGGCGAGCTCGCCCGGATCGCGGTCGAGGTCGCCGAGCACCATCGGCTGACCGGTGGCGCCGATCCGTCCGACCACGCCGACCCCGAGGGGAATCCGGCTCCAGCGATCGATCTGACGCACATCATCGTTGAGCTCGCTGGCGATGGCCCGGCTGCCACTTGCCACGGCATGCAGGCAGCGGATCTGGCTTGGGCATTCTAAGCGTCGCGGGCACGTCGCGCAGACGTCGCCGCGTTCGATCAGCCAAATGCGCACGCGGGCGATGGGCACGCGCTCGAGCAGGCGCGCCACCAGCTTCTTCAGCAGCTGGTCCAGGGACTGCTCCCGGGTGATCTCCAGGAGCAGGCTGCTGGCGAATTGGGGATCCACGCGGTCGTCGGTGTCCATGGCGGGATGGTATCCGGGTGAGACGATATTTCAACCCTCCATCGGTACGATTATTCGTTTGTTCAATTTATCGTACCAACTGACGGAACGGTTTTATTACTCTAAGTACATTACTGCATTTTACTTAGGGTATTTTTGCGGGTTTGGCACGGTCGTGGCAATGCACCATCGTCACCCGATGGAATTGAGCCATGACCGCTGCCACCACCCTCGCTGCCACCTCCATCACCCAGGACCAGGGGCCGGTCGTCCGCATCGCCCTGCCCCCGGCCAGCCCTGACGCCGCGCCCGCGGTCCAAGCGCCGGATGATGGCGGCAGGTCAGCGCCAGCGACCTCGCCGCCGGCGCACCGTCCCTGGCGGCGCACCCTGCTCATCGGCGGCGCCGCGCTCATCGCCAGCGCCGCCTTGGTTACCTACTTCCAGGAGGAGATCGCGCCCTTCGAATCGACCGACGATGCCTTCATCGAGGCCCACGTCACGCCCGTAGCTCCGCAGATCGCTGGACAGGTGGCGCAGCTGCTGGTCCGCGACAACCAGGAGGTCCAGCAGGGAGAGCTCCTGCTCTCAATCGATGCCCGCGATACCCAGGCCCAGCTCGACCAGGCGCGCGCCGGGCTCGCCGCCGCCGAGAGCCGGATGGTCGCAGCCAAAGCGCAGGTCACGGTCGATCAGGCCCGCCTCGCGCAGGAGGGCGCCGGCGTTACCGCCGCCTCGGCTGAGGCGCTGCGCGCCGACAGCGATGCCAAGCGCTACGCGGCGCTCTCGCGCAGCGCGGTGTCGCAGAGCCAGCTCGACTTCGCGGCGAGCC
>JAYVMM010000075.1:0-3020 GCA_043758975.1 Planctomycetota bacterium
GGCGGCGCGCAGCGCGCTTGCCAGGCGGTCGGCGGCCTTGCCGGTGGGCGCCACCAGGCGGATGGCGGCGGGATCGCACTGGCGGTGCTCGAGCAGGACCGCGAGCAGACGCGCCACCGTGGTGGTCTTGCCGGTGCCTGGCCCGCCGGTGATCACGCTCAGGCGGCGGCCCTCGGCGCGGTTGCGGATGACGGTGGCGACCGCCACCCGCTGCCAGGCCTGGGGCAGCTCGGCGCGGTCGCCGGCGAAGAGGCGCTGGATGGTGGGCGCCGCGGCGGCAACGGTGAGGCGTGCGTTCAGCTCGCCGCGTGCGTTCGCGGCGGCGGCGATGGCGGCCTCGGCGCGGTGGTGCCGATACGGCAGCAGCAGGCCGTGGCGCAGCACCAGCAGGGTCTCGCCGCTGCCATCGCCGAGCCAGGCGCCGCCGGCGGCGGAGCGCAGCTGGGCGATGGTCGGCACCAGCAGCCCATCGTCGGCGGAGGTGCCGTCGTCGTCGGCGCGCGGCAGCGCGCGGCCCTGCCAGCTGCTGAGGTCAAGCGCGACATCGCCCTCCTCCTGGCGCTGCTGGAGCGCGCCGGCGGCGGCGGCGAGCACCTCACGGTGCGGCGGCGGTGCGTGGCGCAGCCACCACTGCACCAGCGCCAGGGTCGCGGCGCTGGCCTCGCCAGCGCGCCAGCGCCGGGTGAAGGCGGTGCCTACTTCACTCATGCGCGGCCTCCCGCGCCTTGCCCGCCGAGGGCGGCATCGCAGGCGGCGATGGCGGCGGGCGTGGGCCGATGCACCAGCCAGCCCGCCGCGCTGCGGCGACGGTCGAGCCCGCGCAGGTAGCAGTAGGCGGCGCCGCCGAGGTGCGCGGCGGGGTCGTAGCCGGGCAGGCGCGCACGCAGCTGGCGGTGCAGCGCGACCAGGTAGAGCATCCATTGCAGGGGGTAGAAGTGATCAATGGCGTCGGCGCGCAGGGCGGCGGCGGTGTAGGCCTCGCCGTCGGCGCCCAGGCGGTTGGACTTCCAGTCGAGCACCCACCAGCGCCCGCCGCTGCAGGCGATGAGGTCGGCACGTCCGGTGAGGAAGCCCTGCAGGGCGTGGTCGCGCAGCGCGCCCAGGCGCTCCACCCACAGCGCGTCGAGGAGTTCGTCGGCGTGCGTGCGGAAGGCGGCCACCAGGCCGCCCAGGCGCCGGCTGGCGGGAGCGTCGTCGCCAGCCTGCAGGGCGAGGTCGAACGGCCATTCGTGGCGCAGCTGGTCCGCTGGCAGCGCACTGAGCGCGCTCTGGGTGCCGGGGATGCGGCTGGCGCCCAGTTCGCCCAAGAGCGCAACCACCGTCTCCTCGTGCTCGGCGGCGATGCGCTCGCCAGTGAGGATGCCGTGGATGAGCGCGCGGTTCTTGCTGCTGCCCGGCTGGGTGAGATCGGCACGCTCGATGATGCGGTGCAGGCAGTCGCCCGGTCCGGCGCCGGCCGGGAAGGCGTGGATGCCCTGCGCCGGACGGCGGTCGCCCGCCGCGGCGCGTTCGTCGCCGAGCGCACCGAGGAGGTCCTGCTCGGCGGCGCCGCGGGTCAGCCCGGTGAAGCTGGTGATGGTCCAGGGCGCGTGTAGCCGGCGCGCATCGGCGCGGCGCGGACTGAGCGCCGGCAGCGCGGCTGCCGGCGCGCGGCGCACGGGCGCTAACGGCGGCTCCTCCACCCGGTAATGGCCGCCCGCGCCCGCGCCCGCGCCGAGCTGGGCGGCGAAGCCCACCGCCTCCGGCGGCCCGGGCGGGATGACGGGAATGGTCGCGCAAAGATGCCAGGTGCGCTTGTTGCGCAACTCGGCCCAACCGAGCTCGCGCAGGCGACCGCTCACCCGCTTCCACTCCGCATCATCGAGCCCGGCGGCGCGGCAGAGCTCGGCCTTGGCTGCGCCCTGGGGCATGGCGCTGAGCGCCTGCGCCGCGCGCAGCAGCCCCGGTTCCGGCCACAGCCACAAGGCGGTGCGCTGGGCTTGGCGCAATGCCGGGCGGTCGGCGCCGGGGTCGAGCAAGGCGCCGGCGACCAGCGACCAGCCGCTGCGCGCGGTGGCGCCATGGCGTGCTCCGAGCGGTCCCCAGGCGACATAGGTGCGCTCGCGCGCGCGTGTGAGCGCGACGTAGGCCTGGCGCACCGCCTCGGCGCGCGCGTCGTCATCGGCCTGGTCGGCGGCGGTTGGGTCGATGACAGCGCGATAGTCCCAGATCGCGCCTTGCGCAGCTGGCGCGGAGCTGCGGTAGCGCACCGGGCGGGTCGCGGCGAGCTCGCCGTCGAGCTTGACCGCGAGCGCGCGCGGGGTGGGCGCGCACCACAGGAAGGGGGCGAACACCACCGGCCATTCCAGCCCCTTGGCGGCGTGCACCGTCATCACCCGGACCGCATCGCCGTCGTCTTCCAAGCGCAGGCGCTCGGCGTCGCCGAGCGCGCCTTGCGCGCGCTCCCGCGCCAGCCACGCCGCCGCCATCGCCGGGCGCTCGCCGGCGGCGTGGCAGAGCTCGGCGACATGCAGCAGGTCGGTGAGGTAGCGCTCGCCACCCGCCTCGCCGAGCAGGCGCGCGCGCGTGCGCTGCCGGCGCATGATGCGGCTGACCGCGCCCAGCACGCCGAGCTGGCGCCAGGCGCGCGCGAGCGCGCGCAGTTCGGCGAGCTCGTGGGCGAGCGCGGCCTCCGCGCTGGTGAGCAGCGCGGGCGTGCCGCCCCACAGGCGGGTGCACAGGACGGCGCGCGCGCGTGCGCCGTCGCCGGGCTCGGCCAGGCTCTGCAGCAGGATGCCCAGCTCGCCGGCGGCCTCGCCGGCGTACACGCTCTCCATGCTGCGGGTGACCGCCGGGATGCCGGCGGCGCGCAGCGCTTCGGCCACCGCCGCGGCCTGGCGGTGGCTGGCGGTGAGCACGGCGGCGTCGCGCGGGCGCAGGCGCGCCTCCGCGACCAGGCGATAGAGCTCGCCGACAGTGGCCGCAGTCAGGCGGCCCTCCGCTTCCGGCTTGAGCGCCTCGGCCAGCCACCACCACACCAG
>JAYVMM010000076.1:0-3465 GCA_043758975.1 Planctomycetota bacterium
ATCTACGAGTCCTTCCGCCTGCACCGCCTGCCGCCGCAGTTCTTCCAGGCCCCCCGCATGACCCTGGTCGATCCCTTCAAGGTGTTTTCCGAACGCCCGCGGCGCCAGCCGGCGATCCTGGTGACGGTGCACAGCAATTGGGAGTTGATCGCCGCGGTGCTCAACCGCCTCGGCCTGGTCGAGCAGGTCGAGGTCATCGCCCTGACCAGCGGCGACCGCGCGATCGACGGCCTGTTTGAGCGCATGCGCAATGCGGTCGGCGCGCACAGCCTGCGCCTCGACCAGGCGCCGCTGGGCGCGCTGCGCGCCCTGCGCGCGGGCAAGATCCTCGGCCTGGTAGGCGACCGCGACTATTCCGGGCAAGGCCTGCGCGTGCCCTTCGCCGGCGAGATGATGACCCTGCCACTCGGTCCGGCGGCGCTCGCGGTGCAGACCCACGCCCCCATCATCCCGCTCTACCTCGCGCGCCGCTGCTTCACCGGCTTCACCCTGGTGGTCGGGCGCCCGATCTATGCCGACCCAGCGCGCTCCAAGGCCAGCCAGGTCGCCGACCTCACCACTCGCCTGGCGGCGGTGATGGTGCGCTTCATCGCCACCGCCCCGGCGCAGTGGGTCTCCTTCCACGACGGCTGGAAGCGCGCGCCCTGAGCCGGCTGACGCCGGAGGCGGCGGCGCTCAGCGCGCGTCGACCTGGCGGTTGGCGCGCGCCGCGGCGATATAGAGTTCGGGGTTGACCTTGACCTTCTCCGCTGCCGCGGCGTCGGCCACTGCGATCACCAGGCGCACCGCGGTCTCGCCCTTGCCCATGGTGATGAGCACCGGCGGCACCGCCTTGTCGACCGGCCTGCCGGTGACCGGGCAGATCGAATTCACCGGCACCGGGTCGGCGGCCCCCGCGGTGAGCGCCAGGCCCGCTACCAGGCAGCAGGCGGCCAGCCATCTCAGCATGCCGCCCCCGGCGGTGCCACTGCTGGGCCGGTGCGCGAGCGGGCGGCGGACGGTGTCGATGCCCATGCGCTGTCCAAGATGGATCCTCCGCGCTGGTTGGCAAAGGGTAATGCCTGCTGATGGTCTGAAGGCGCCGCGCCACGGCCACTTATCCCGCCTGCATGCGGGCGGGATACCACCAGCAGCCGTGACGCCCAGGGCGTTCGCCAAGCAGTTTCCACTCAGGGAGCGATTGCGCATTCTGGTAGTCTCGATCCCGGACCTAGCAGCTGTGGCTTGAGAATCAAACGTGGCACGATGTCCGATTATATCGATTGGCGGTTGAACGCTTAAGATCCCTGCTGATCTATTGCCAAATATTGGAATTGTGCTCTGCGACGAAATTCTACCCGCTGTGACCGCAAGAATTGGCTGATGATTATCGAATGCTCCATAACTGCCCTAAACGCAATACATGCGCTTTTTGAATTTCGCATCGGTTGTTTTATCCGCTCGATTCCTTCTTTTCCCTTTTTTCTATTATCGATAGGACCATATCTATATCCTTGATTCGAAAAAGCTGCGGTATCTTCGACCAAGTCGGGACCAAGGAAATAATGGGCATTTCATAAGGCGATGTAATGGAAACAAACTTTACCGTCCCCGTTCCGTCAGAATATTTGATAACTTCGGTAAATGTCCATTGATCATATGCGACGATTTCGGTAACCATCACATTCGTTTGTGGATCATTCCTTATTATGTGTATTCCGGATTCATCAATAAAATATTCCAGATTGTTCCTGTTATTTGCGTCAACAATGAATCGACCAATCGCAATAAATAGGCCAAATAATATAAATGGAATTCCTACGATACCAAGTACAGTAGACGCAGAAAAAAACTGATAGGCAACATATGAAACTCCCGATAAAAATACGATTGAAAACGGAATGCGGTACACGTCTGATTTATCAAATAATATTCCCTGCTTGGGCCATCCTGACCATTCATATCGGCTTCGGCACTCTTGATTTTCCGCTGCCTTCGCAGGAGAATGCGAAGGTGATTCATCCATATAGTTTGAACATCATTTGCGGTGGGCCTTCACAATATGCCATGTCATCCTGACGAAATTGGCTGAAGAGGATGGGTTTACTTGTACTGGTCGGCACTGGCGCAGCGCGGGTGCGACCGCCTGCGGCTAGTAGGTGAGTCCGTCCGGGCAGGCCTGGAACAGGATCTTGCCGTCGCCGATCCTGCCGGTGCGGCAGGTCGAGCACACCAGGTCGATGAGCTCGTCGCGGCGATGCTCCTCGATGTAGCCGCTGACCTCGACCTTGGGCAGGAAGTCGATGGCGTACTCGGCGTCGTGGTAGTTCTCAAGGTGGCCCTTCTGGCGCCCGTAGCCGCGGCATTCCGCCGCCACCAGATCCTCGACCCAGCCGGTGGCGGCGAGGCGCTGGACCAGCACCTCGGCGCGCTGCGGGCGCACCACCATCACCGCCTTGAGCATCAGCGCGCCCGCCGCCTCACCGCGGCGCCGGTGCCGCTGCCACCACCTCGACCACCGCGCCGATGGCGCGGTGCTTGCGGTAGCGGCGCTCGAGCAGCTCGTCGGTGTCGAGGGCCTTGAGCTCGACCAGGTTGCGCACCACCGCGTCGCGCAGCAGCTGTGCCATCACCACCGGCTGGCGATGGGCGCCGCCGGCGGGCTCCTCGAGGATCTCATCGACGATGCCATGTTTGCGCAGCTCGGTGCCGGTGAGGCCGAGGCGCTGGGCGGCGAGGTCCTTTTTGTTGCCGTCCTTCCACAGGATCGCCGCGCAGCCCTCCGGGCTGATCACCGAGAAGTAGCTGTTCTCCAGCATCAGCATGCGGTCGCCGACGCCGATGCCGAGCGCGCCGCCCGAGCCGCCCTCGCCGATCACCACGATGATCACCGGGGTGCGCAGCAGGGCCATGTCGCGGATGTTCTCGGCGATGGCGATCGACTGGCCGCGCTCCTCGGCGTTGACCCCGGGAAAGGCCCCCGGGGTGTTGATCAGGCACAGCACGCCGAGGCCGAATTTCTCGGCCATGCGCATCTTGTTCATCGCCTTGCGGTAGCCCTCGGGATGGGGCATGCCGAAGTTGCAGCGGCGGCGCTCGTGCACGTCCTTGCCCTTCTGCTGGCCGATGATCATGCAGCGATGGCCGCCCAGGGTGCCGAGCCCGCAAATGATCGCCTCGTCGTCGCCGAAGGCGCGATCGCCGGCCAGCGGCACGAAATCCTCGACGATGTGGTCGATGTAGTCCGAGCTCTGCGGGCGCAGCGGATGGCGCGAGAGCTGGACGCGCTGCCAGGGCGTCAGAATGGCAAACATCCGCCGCGTCTCCTGGCTCAGCTTCTCGCGCAGCGAATGCACCTCCCCGCTCATGCTCAGGCCGGTCGATTCGCCCAGGCGCTCGAGCTCGACGATCTTGGATTCGAGCTCGACGA
The DNA here is from genome assembly GCA_043758975.1 of Planctomycetota bacterium. Taxonomy (GTDB): domain Bacteria; phylum Planctomycetota; class UBA11346; order UBA11346; family UBA11346; genus BOG-1363. Next base: position 3,410 of record JAYVMM010000076.1, read on the forward strand.
GCGGCTCGAGGAAGTCAAAGGGATTGCTCACGCGGCCTCCGGGGGGGTGCACGCCC
>JAYVMM010000077.1:0-6595 GCA_043758975.1 Planctomycetota bacterium
CTGCGTCATTGGACACGCTGGCGATTGTCAGGTAAGATGTACGGGGTGACGCGATGCCTGAGCAGCGACAGCCGTGGGATGAATTGCAGGTCGAGGTCGCGCGCCTGCGTGCAGCCGAGCGCCGCCTGCAGGCCGCCTTCGACCAGGGCGATACCCTGCGCATCATCGCTGGCGCCGACGGCACCATGCTCGAGCTCAGCCGCTCGGTGATCGCGCGCATGGCGGTCGATCCCGCCGTGGCCATCGGGCGTCCGCTGTGGGAGGCGGAGTGGTGGCCGCGCCTGGGCGTCGAGCGCGCGGTGCTGCGCGATCTGGTCGCCGCCGCCGCGCGCGGCACCGCCGGCAGCTGCCCGGCGACCCTGCCCGGCAGCGCCGGCATGCTCAGGCAGGCCGAACTGGTGGTGCGCCCGCTGCTCCAGGATGCGGGCTCTTTCGCGCTGGTGCTGTGCGAGGAGCGCGCGCTGCACCTCGGCAGCGACGGCGACCAGCTCCTGCGCGCGAGCGAACAGCGCTACCGCCAGCTGTTCGAGAACATGGCCGCCGGCTTCGCCCTGCACGAGATCATCGTCGATGCGCAGGGCCGGCCATCCGACTACCGCTACCTCGAGGTCAATCCCGCCTTCGAGCGCCTGACCGGGATCAAGGCAGCCATGCTGGTGGGACGCACGCTGCGCGAGGTCATGCCCGGCACCGAGGAGCGCTGGATCGAGACCTTCGGGCGGGTCGCGCTCACCGGCGTCCCGATCGAGGTCGAGGACTACTCGCGAGTGCTCGATCGCTGGTACGAGGTGCGCGCGTTCTGCCCCCAGCCGCGCCAGTTCGCGGTGGTGTTCAGCGACGTCAGCCCGCGCCGGCGCGCCGAGGAGTCGCTGCGCACTCGCGAGCGCGACCTGGTGGCCACCCTGCGCTCGCTTGGCGATGCGGTCATCGCCGCCGACGCCGGCGGCGTGGTCACGCGCATGAACCCGATGGCCGAACTGCTCACCGGCTGGTCGGGGGAGCGCGCGCTCGGACGCCCGCTCGACGAGATCTTCCGCCTTGAGCGCGCCGGCGATGAGCTGCCGTCTGCCGGCTCCCTGCCGCCAGGCAAGGCCGTCGGCGGCTACCGTTCGGGCCGCCAACGCCTGACCAGCGCCGCCGGCGCGAGCCACGAGATCTCGCTCAACGCCGCGCCAATCCTCGACGACGACCAGGCGGCGCGCGGTGTGGTGCTGGTCTTCCGCGACATCGGCGAGCAGCTGGTCATCGAAGAACAGCTCAGGCGGGCGCAGAAGATGGAGACCATCGGCCGCCTCGCCGGCGGGGTGGCGCACGATTTCAACAATCTGCTCACCGGCATCCTCGGCTACGCCGAGCGCCTCGAGCACCAGCTGCGCGCCCAGCCCCAGGCGCGCGCCCACGCCCATGCCATCACCCTCGCCGCCGGGCGCGCCGGCCAGCTCACCCGCCAGCTGCTCGCCTTCTCGCGCACCGGCAACCGCAGCGCGGTGCCGGTGGACCTCAACCAGCTGATCGCTGAGGTCGCCGGCCTGGTGCGCGCCAGCATCGACCGCCGCATCGCGGTGGAGACCGTGCTCTCTGGCGCCCCCGCCTGGGTGGTGGGCGATCCCTCGCAGCTGCAGGCCGCGCTGCTCAACCTCGCGGTCAACGCCCGCGACTCCATGCCCGAGGGGGGCGAGCTGCGCATCTCCTGCGCCAGCATCAGCTTCGCCAGCGACACCGCGCTCGGCTTCGCCCAGCTGCTGACGGCGGGGCGCTACCTGGCGGTGGCGGTGCGCGATAGCGGCACCGGCATCGCGCCCGCCGCCTTCGAGCATCTCTTCGAGCCGTTCTTCACCACCAAGGAGGTCGGCAAGGGCACTGGGCTGGGGCTGGCCGCGGTCTATGGCACCCTGCGCGACCACCGCGGTGGGATCTCGGTTACGAGCGCGTCCGGTGCGGGATCGACCTTTACCGCCTATCTGCCCTACGAGGAACCGCCGGCAGCGCCGCCGCAGGCGGATTCGGGCTGCGGCCTTGGTCTCGCCATGCTCCAGGGCAGCGGACGCATCCTGGTGGTCGACGACGAGGACTTCGTGCGCGATCTCATCGCGGCGCAGCTCGAAGATCTCGGTTACCAGGTGGTGGTCGCCCGCGACGGACGCGAGGCGGCGGAGATCTTCGCGCGCGACCACGCTGGCATCGACGCCGTGCTGCTCGACACCCTGATGCCCCGACTCGGCGGGGCGCAAGCGCTCGGCAAGCTGCGCGCAATCGCGCCGGGGGTGCCGGTGGTGATGCTCTCCGGCTATTGTGCCGATGTCGAGGCGCTGATCCGCGCCGGCGCGAACGCCTTCCTGGCCAAGCCATTCACCGCCGCCGAGCTGGCGCTGACGGTGGCACGCGCGCTCAAGCGCTGAGCCGGCGGCCGGCGCCTCGCCTTCAGGGCTTGGCCGGCGGGGCGGCGGCGGGATCGGGCGGGATGGCGGCGTCCCAGCCGGCGAAGTCGAGCGGGCGGAGGCCCTTGCGGTGGCCATCGAAATTGAAGGTAGTGGGGTGGAACGGCCCGACGAAGGCGATGGGGTTGTCGGCCTTGATCGCGTCATCCAGTCCGAGGCACCAGAGATGGGCGTTGACGAGCATGCGGCGGAAGCCGTCATTGAGCAGATCCTCCGAGGCGCCGTGGGTGGTGGTGAACACCCGCCCACGCTCGCCCTGGTAGGTGCGCACCCAGGCCACCGGCAGGACCTTCTTGTCGCCGGCGGGCGGGTCGCTGGCGGCCATGCCGTTGAGGATCTGCCCGCGCGCCAGCACCACGCTGCCCGGCTTGGGATCCGCGTTGTAGCCGCCGCACTGGACATGCACTTCGCTCACCCCGCGCAGCACCGGATGCGCGCGCTGGTCTGGCTCGAGCACCAGCAGCGAGCTCTGCTTGTGATTGGCGCCGTAGTGGCCGACCCAATGCTCGCCGAGGATCTCGCGTCCGAAGCCGCCCTTCCACGGCTCGCCGTTGAAGCCTTCGTTGTAGCGCTCGTAGTCGCCCTTGAGGCCCTGGAAGGCGTGCGTCGCGGTGCGCAGCCCGATCACCGGCTTGCCCGCCTTGAGGTAGTCATCGATGCACTTCATTTGGTCGTCGGGGAAGTGCTGGAAGCGCAGGAAGACCACCAGCAGGTCGGCATCCTTGAGCACCTCGAGACCGCTCATGGCGTTGTTGCCGGGCTTGATGGTGCCGTCCTTGGGGTCAGTGGTGAAGAACACCGTGCAGCTGCAGCCGTACTCCTTGGCCAGGATGCGCGCCAATGCCGGCAGGGACTCCTCGCCGCGGTACTCGGGGTCGCCGGCGAGATAGACGATGCGCTTGCCCTTGGCCGGCCCGGATTCGCCTTGCCAGCTGACCGCGTTGCCGCCATCGGCGGCGCGCGCCGGGGCGGCGGCAAGGGCGAGGGCGAGGGCGGCGGCCAGGGTGGTGAGGCGGGCGGAGGTATTGGACATGGTCGGCTCCTCCGTCATTCAACGGCGCGCCCAGCAGGCTGCAAGCTCAGCCGATGCTGGCGGCGCGCGCTGCCCCGCAGACGCTGCTGCCAGCAGTCGTCTTTACGCTCGCGGGCAGGCGGCGTTGAGCTCCCTTGGCATCGGCGCAGGCACCGGCGGCGCTGAACGTAACTTGCCGGCCCGGACGCGCCGCCATCATGGCCGCCGCTCGTCTACCCCGGAGGCCCTATGCCGATCCGCCGCTCCCTCGCCGCCCTCGCCCTCTCCGCTGCGCTGCTCCCGGCGGCAGACTGGCCGCAGTACCGCGGGCCGAATTCAGACGGCACCACCAGCGAAGCCATCCCCACCAGCTGGCCGACCGACGGCCTGCCCCTGCTATGGAAGATCAAGATGGGTGAGGGCTTCGGCTCGCTCGCGGTCGCTGGGCCGCGCGCCTACGTGTTCGCCGAGCGCGGCGGCGAGGAGGCCGCGGTCGCGCTCGACGTCGCCACCGGCAAGGAGCTGTGGTCCACCGCCCTCGGCAAGACCATCTTCGAGAAGTCGGGTGGCACCGGTCCGCGCTCGACCCCGACCGTCGACGGCGAGCACGTCTACCTGTTCGGCACCTATCTGCGCCTGAGCTGCCTGGAGGCCAAGGATGGCAAGGTGCTCTGGAGCCACGACCTGGGCGCGGAATACAGCGGCCAGCTCAATACCGGCGGCATCAACAATTGGGGCAACGCCGCTTCGCCGGTGGTCGAGGGCGACCTGGTGATCGTCGCCGGCGGCGGCGCCGGCCAGGCGCTGATGGCCTTCAACAAGCTCACCGGCGCGTTGGCATGGAAAGGCCAGGACGACAAGATCACGCATGCCACCGCGGTGCCGACCACCATCGCCAACCAGCAGCAGGTGGTGTTCTTCACCCAGTCCGGCCTCGCCGGGGTCGATGGCAAGGGCGCCGTGCTGTGGCGCGCAGAGTTCCCCTTCAGCACCTCGACCGCGGCTTCGCCCATCATCGAGAACGGCGTGGTCTACTGCTCGGCCGGCTACGGCGTGGGCGGCGGCGCCTTCGCGGTGGCCAAGGAGGGCGCCGGGTGGAAGGCGACCCCGCTGTGGCGGACCAAGAACGAGAACATGAACCACTGGTCGACCGCAGTGGCCAAGGACGGCTACGTCTACGGCTTGTTCGGCTTCAAGGAATTCAAGACCGAGCCGCTCAAGTGCATGGACATCAAGACCGGCAAGATCCTGTGGTCGGAGAACGGTTTCGGCCAGGGCGGCACCATCATCGTCGCCGGCAACATCCTGGTCCAGGGCGACCAGGGCCAGCTGGTGCTGGTCAAGGGCGCGCCCGATAAGTACACCGAGCTCGCCCGCGCCCAAGTGCTCACCGGCAAATGCTGGACCATGCCAGTGGTGGCGAACGGGCGGATCTTCTGCCGCAGCACCAGCCAGATCGTCTGCCTCGACGCCAAGGCCAAGTGAACGTGGCGGTGCAGGCCGTGGCGGGCTAGCGCGGTCTCAGGCGGGCAGGAGCGCCCCGCCCGGCGTGAGCGAGCGAGGCGACTTCCCAAGTCACGCGGCAAACTAACTTGTTCAGATCCAATGACGTTGCCCAGTCGATGGCATGTGAACGGATCAGGCCACGGGCTTGAGCATGCGCAAGATGAGTCCGGGACGAGTCGATAGTAGACGAATCAGTACTCGTGCGGGTCCGTCAGGCAGGCAACGATCCTGCTCCCAATTGCGAATCGAATCGATGCTTATTCCAAGGCTTCCGGCTAACTCAGCTTGAGTCAGACTCAGCATGCGGCGAAGAGCCGCAAGATCTCCGCCAGCAAAAGTCCCGGATCGCAGTCGCGACAGCTGGTCGTCCCGGATGGCGTGAGAGAAGAACTCCGCATTGATGCGGGGGCTGTCTTCATTCATGGTGCACCTCCTGATAAATGGTCGGCATATGCTCGGCGTTCTTCGGCATCGGCGTATCGGGCGCTTATGATGCGGTATTCGTCGTCAGCAGTTCCGCGGATTACGTAGACGACGACCGCGACTCCCTTTTCTATGAGTCCAATGCTGATCCAACGATCTTCCTCAACGCTATGCTCGCGGTCATAGGCGGTAAAGCGGAACTGCTCTGGCAAATCGAAGACTTTTGCAGCCTCCTCGAAGGAGAGGTGATGGCGGGCCTGGTTGGCCGCATTCTTTGCTGGATCCCAAGTGACCTTCATTGTCCAAATAGTACGCATATAGCGTAGTCGCGCAAGTCATTTGAATGCGCGGCATTCACGGTCGAAGCGTGAAGGGTCCTGGACGACCTCACGCATTCAAATGTGCCAAGGTCTGGTATGACAGGGTCATAGCGCTCTTGCTCCTGAGGGTCAGAGCGATAATTCGGCCTCAACCTTTTGCGCTCGCTTCCGCGCGCCGGGATTCGCACTTCGACGAGCCGGTTGGTCTTGCAGACATCTTGCCGAGACCAGGGCCTTGTGTTCGCCACGTGCGTCGATTCCCCTCCAAGCGAGAGCATGAAGATTCCGTGCTGCTTTGAGATCACGATCAGCACGGCATCCCGTGAAAATCATACGACCGGCTATAGGCTCCCCCGCGTTGCCGCGCACATCGCCGTTCCGGCAGCAGAACGTCAACCATAGATGAGATGGATTGCGGGGCAGTCGCTCGTTCCGCGCGGTACAGCGCGCCGCCACGGACCATTCTCTGCGGTGGGAGTGACGACTATGCGCACCGCCGCCCAGCTGCTTCTGCTCGCCGCCTTGGCCGCCCACGCCGCGCTCGCCGCCGCCGCTGAGGCGCCGGTGGTGGTGCTCAACGACTTCGCCAGCGAGGCCTCGCTCAAGCAGCTCGACTACGACCATGACAACGCCGCGCTCACCATCGGGCCGCGCGCGGTCACCGAACGCGAGGTGGTGCTGCGCTTCACCGCCCGCGGCGGCGATTACCCGGGCTTCACCCTGCACCGTCCGCAGCTGCCCAAGGACTGGTCGCCGCACGAGGCGCTGAGCTTCAATGTGTGGTCGAACTCCGAGCGCGACATCGCCGTGCGCATCGACGACGAGAAGAGCGTCGGCTACGCCTCGCGCTACAATGGCGGCGTGCACGCGGGCAAGGGCGTCACCCATGTGCAGAT
>JAYVMM010000078.1:0-3718 GCA_043758975.1 Planctomycetota bacterium
TCGCCCTCGCCCTCGCCTGCACCGGCGCGGCCACCTCGGCCTGGGCCGAGGGCGCTCCCGCTGAGCAGCTGCCGGCGCTGGCGACCGGAAACCAGCTCACCGGCGACTGGTGGGGCATGCGCTCAAACCTGCTGCAGAACGGCATCGATATCGAGGCCCAGCTCTCGGTCGCCGGCACCATGCTCTCGGAGCCGGGATTGGACGCCCAGCGGCGCTACCTGCAGAGCCGCTTCACCGCCAGCGTGCGGCTCGACACCGGTCCCATCCTCGGGCTGCCCGGGGGCACGCTGTTCGGCGAATTCGCCAGCATCTCCGGCGCTGACGGCTCGCCGCAGGAGGGCGTGCTGCAGCCCTATTCCACCCTGGACGCCCCGCACCGCGACCAGCTCAACCAGCTGTGGTACCGCCAGGCGCTGTGGAGCGGCCTGGTGCTGATCACGGCGGGCAAGATCGACGTCAACAGCGAATTCGACAATTGCCCGGTGGCGGCGGGTTTTCAGAACCGTGGCCTGGCCTTCTCGCCCACCATCATCGGCCTGCCCACCTATCCCGATCCCTCAACCGGGGCGGAGGGCGAGATCGACCTCGGCTGGCTCTACCTCAAGGGCGGCGAGTACGACGGCGACACCCTGATCGGTGAGCCCACCGGCACGCGCTGGCTCGATGCCAGCCCGACCACCCGCTTCGAGATCGTCGAGGCCGGGCTGGTGTGGGGCGCCACCGCCAGCGGCCACCTCGCCGAGCTGGCGGTCGGCGGCTGGCAGCACACCGCCACCCTCACCCGCTTCGACGGCAGCCAGGCGCCAGGCACCCGCGGCGCCTATGGTCTCGCCGATGTCCAGCCGTGGAGCAGCGCCGGCGGCGGCGGCATCGCGCTGTTCGCTGAAGGCGGCATCGCCGATCCGCGCCTGACGCGCTACGCCCGCCACCTCGGCGGCGGGGTGGTCAGCAGCGAGCCGGGCGGCCCGCACGCCAATGCCATCGGCCTCGCCGCGACCTGGGTCGGCACCAGCCGCGAGGCCGGCTCGCCGTGCGACGCCGACGAGTCGGTATTCGAGCTCTTCCTGCGCTACCAGGCTGCCGGCTGGCTGACCCTCACCCCGGATGTGCAGCTGATCAGGCGCCCCGGCGGCATCAGCACCGCACGCGACCTCTACCTCGGCATGCTGCGCGCCGACATCACCTTCTGAGCTCAGGCCGAGACCGCGCCGCCCGCAGGCGGCGCGCGAGCGCGGCGCTCAGATCGGGAACACCAGGTGGAAGAGCTCGCTGCGGCTGGAGACGCCGAGCTTGCGGTAGAGCTGCGAGAGGTAGTTCTTCACCGACTGCTCGCCAATGCCGAGCAGTCCGGCGATCTCCAGGTTGGGCAGGCCCTTGAGCACGTAGAAGACCATTTGCCGCTCGCGCTCGGTGATCGGCATGGCGCGCACGCGCAGCTGGAAGATCTGCTCGATGGTCGCCGACTGCCCGCGCTCCTCGAGTAGCCGGGCGATGACCTCGGCGAGCTGCTGGGCGGTGAACGGCTTCTCCACCAGATAGTGCACGCCGAGGTTGAGGGCGGCGACCGCGCGCTCCTTGTCGGCGAAGCTGGTGATCACCACCTTGATCAGCCCGGGGTTGTCGTCAGGCAGGGCGCGCAGCAGGCCGAGGCCGTCGAGCTGCGGCATCACCAGGTCGGTCACCAGGACATCGAAGGTGGTATCGAGCAGGCGCAGCGCCTCGGCGCCGTCCGCCGCGCCGGTGGCGAGGTGGCCATGGCGGGCGAGCCCGCGCAGGAGCAGCTCGCGGGCGTCGGCCTCGTCGTCGACAATGAGGATCTTAGCCATCGTTCTCCCGGGTTGAGATGGGGATGCCGAGCTCGGCGACCACCTGGCGGTTGCCGTCGCCGAGGCGGAAGCTGGCGCCGAGGTTGCGCGCGAGGTGGCGCACGATGCTCAGGCCGACGCCCAAGCCGTCCGGCTTGAGGCTGCCCTCGAGGTCGTCCTCGGCGGCGAGGGTGGCCGAGAGGGCACCGGGGTTGGCGATGGTGAGCAGCCAGCCGGACTCCTGGCGGCGGTAGCTGATCGTCACCGTGCCGCTGCCGGCGGCCTCGACCGCATTGCGCACCAGGTTGTCGAGGATGATGCGCATGGCCGATTCGCGGGCATTGACCAGCACCGCCTCCGCCGGCACGCAGTGGTCGATGGCAAGCTGGCGGCGGATGCGCCGCGCGGTCTCCTTGACCGAGGCCTCGACCAGCGCGACCAGATTGAGCTCGCCAATGTCGCTGTCGTCCAACTTGCGGTTGGGACGCGCCAGCTCGTAGGCCAGCGCCACCGCCTGGTCGAGGCGCGCGAGGTTGGCCTCGATGCGGTCGATCAGCGGCTTGCACTGCGGCGGCACCTCGACCCGCAGCTCCTCATCGATCAGGCGGAGGTTGTGCAGCGGATTGCGCACCTCGTGCGCGACGCTGGCGGCGATGCGCCCGAGCATGGCGAAGCGGCCCTCGCGCTCGCGCTCGAGGCGGCGCACATGGGCCTGGTCCTTGAGCCGCGCGTTCTCCGACACCAGCAGCACGAGCAAGGCCATGCCCGGGCCCATGATCGCGATCTCGAGGTCGTCGAGCAGGGTCTTGATGCCGGAATCCGCCATCTTCTCGTACCAGTTGTCGTAGTGGTAGAGGCCGAGGCCGAAGGCCATGGCGGCGAAGGCGAGCAGCCAGGAGCGGGGCGAATAGCTCAGCGGTCGACCGATGCCGGAGCGCGTCGGCATCGCGCTCGGCGCGTGGACGGAGGACTCCGGCGCTCGGCCCGCGGTCGTGGCGCGCTCAGGCCTGAGTGAGGCAGAAGATCCCGGCACCCCCCCAGCATCGACGGCCATCGGCGAAGTCAAAGTCGGCAGGGGTCCCCGGCTGCCGGACGCCCGCGCCCGCGCCGGGCAGCTTGCCACCGGGCGTCATATGCCGGGCCCTCCTGGTACTTTCGTACCAGGAGGGCCCGTGCGGGGGTCCGAACAGGGCCTGCCGTGGCGTCATCAGTCTGTCACCCATCGCCAGGCCAGGTGGGGTATTCGAGGTCGCCCCCGGGCGCATCGCCCTATCATGGCTCGTGATACACATTGAGTAATGGCGCGAATCACGATGCTGTGCCGGGCGGCAGCATGGGCGATATGGCCGTGCGCCACCCGCAGGGACCTCGAGAAGGACGTGATGTGATGCTGACCCGCAGCGCGAACCAGGCCAACCAGCTCAGCCCCGGGCGCGACGTCCGGGCGCAGGACCTGGTCGAGATCGTCCGGCGCCGGGCCGCCCTGCAGGGGGAAAGCCGCGCCTTCACCTTCCTGGTCGACGGCGAGAACAGCTGCGAGCACCGGACCTATGCCGAGATCGACCGCGAGGCGCGCGCCATCGCCGCCTGGCTGCAGGCGCACAGCGCGGTTGGCGAGCGCGTCCTGCTGATGTACCCCACCGGCCTGGAATTCGTCGCCGCCTTCCTCGGCTGCCTCTACGCCGGGGCCATCGCCGTGCCGCTCTACCCGCCGCGCGCCAACCGTTCGCTCGAACGTTTCCAGGCGGTGGCGGCCGACGCCCAGGCGGTCATCGGGCTGACCACCGCCGCGCTCTGCGAGCGCCTGCGCACCGGCTTTGCCGACACCCCGGTGCTCTCCTCCCTGCGCTTGCAGGCCACCGACAACCTGCCGCCGGCGGAGCACGCCGAGTGGACGGCGCCGGAGATCCGCC
>JAYVMM010000079.1:0-2174 GCA_043758975.1 Planctomycetota bacterium
GAACATGGTTTCGGTCAGATTTTTGCGCGCGCGGCAGTTAAGTGTAAGTGCCGGAGGCCGGCGTGCCGGTCTAGCCCAGCATGGTTCCGATGATGGCAATCATGAGGGCTGGCAAGGATTCATATCCGGTGCCCATTCCGACGCGCTAGCCCAGCCAGCGATCGCAGAAGGCGCGTGCGGAGGCGGCATCGGCGACCCCCTGGACGATGGTCCGCCCATCGCGGAAGCAGGTGCCGGTGAGCGCGCCGTCCCGCCAGCGCACCAGGTAGTCGTTGGCCTGCACCACGGCTGCGCCGAGGCGCTGGCGCAGGCGCTCGGTGTCCGCCGGCGCCGGGCGCTGCAACTGCACGGCGTCGCGCCCGCATAGCACCACCGCTGCCTCCTCGCCCGCGCTAAGCAGCGGGTAGTCGGGACTGGCGCCGCAGGCACGGCAGGCGGGGTCGCGCCACGAGGCGACGCGCAGGCGCTGGAAGGTGCCCGCCCACAGGTCGCAGGCCCACAGTTCGCGGCGCACCGCCGCGCGCGCGCCGACCAGGATCTTAAGCGCATCCGCCACCTGCCAGCTGGCCACCAGCTGGACGATCGGCGCGATGATGCCGGCGGTGTCGCAGGTCGGGCTGTCGCCCGGTGCGGGCAGCTGGTCCTGCAGGCAGCGCAGGCAGGGCCCGTCTCCGGGCAGCACCGGCAGCGACAGGCCATAGGCGCCGACGCAGGCGCCGTATAGCCAAGGCAGCCGACGCCGGCAGCAGGCCTCGTTGAGCAGGTGGCGGGTGGGAAAGTTGTCGGTGCCGTCGATGGCGAGGTCGATGCCATCGAGCAGGCCCTCGAGGTTGGCTGGGCGGGCATCGGCCACCACCGCCTCGGTGCGGCAGTGCTGGTTGATCTGCGTGAGGCGGGCGGCGGCGGCGACCGCCTTGGGCAGGGCGGCGGCGGCGTCGGCCTCGTCGTAGAGGGTCTGGCGCTGCAGGTTGGAGGATTCGACGAAGTCGCGGTCCACCAGGCGCAGCAGGCCTACCCCGGAGCGGCACAGCTGCTCGGCGCAGGCCGCCCCCAGGGCGCCGCAGCCGAGGATCAGCACGCGCGCGCGCGCGAGGCGCTCCTGGCCGTCCGCGCCGATGGGGGCGAAGCGCACCTGCCTGCTGTAGCGCTCGCTGTCCAAGCCCCCCCCTGTCTCCTGCCCGGTGCCGCGGTCGACCGGCGGCCTGCCACCCCCGCTCGCGGGCCGCCAGGAGCGTGGCGGGCGGAGCATGGCCGGGGCTCCCAGGAGGCAAGGCGGGAAGATGGTGGCGGGCCCGTCAGTCCTTTCTGGCCCATGCGCTTGCCTTGACAGACGGGGGGGTGCGCCCTATCCTGCTGCGCCCTTCCAATACCAGTCGTCGCTGACGATTACGAGGTCCCCATGGCTGTTCCCAAGCGTCGCGTCTGCCCTAGCCGTAAGGGGATGCGTCAATCCCACCAGGCGCTCAAGCCGCCCGCCATCTCGCTCGACACCAAGAGCGGGAGCGTGCACCGCCCGCACCATGTCGACCTGCGCACCGGGCTCTACCGCGGCGTCCAGGTGCTGTTCCGCGAAGTGCCGGCCGCTCCGAAAGCCGGCGACACCACCAAGGGCTGAGGCGACTCATGCGCTTGGCTTTGGACGCCATGGGCGGCGATGATGCGCCGCGCACCATGGTCCAGGGTGCGGTAGATTACGCACGCCTGTTTCCCCTGCACCAGGTGGTGCTGGTCGGTCGTCAGGCCGATATCGAGGCCTGCTTCGCCCACGAGGCCGAGCGTCCGGCCAACATCCAGATCGAGCACACGACCGAGATCATCGGCATGGCCGAGAAGATCGGGGCGCTCAAGGAGAAGCCCAACGACAGCATGAACCGCGCCGCGGTCATGGTGAAGGAGGGCAAGGCCGATGCCATGGTGCTGTGCGGCAACACCGCCTGCAGCGTGGCCGCGGCCCAGCTCCACCTGCGGCGCATCCCCGGCATCAAGCGCGCCGGCATCCTCACCCCCCTGCCCAAGCCCACCGGCTCGACCTGGATCTGCGATGCCGGCGCCAACAGCGTTGGCAAGCCCGAGCACCTCGCGCAGTTCGCCGAGCTCGCGTCCTGCTTCCTCAAGGCCGCCTACGGCATGGCCAATGCGCGCATCGGCGTGCTCTCCAACGGCGAGGAGGACGG
>JAYVMM010000080.1:0-3563 GCA_043758975.1 Planctomycetota bacterium
GCGATGGGCGCGGTACAAATCGAAAAAGAAGCTGGTGGCGACGTTGATGATCACCAGCGTGCCGAGGACGGCGAGTACGAACAGCCAGCCCAGGCGGCGGCTGGCGCGCTGGGCGCCCTCCTCGCGCGCGAAGAAATCCATGGTCGTCTGGGGCATCATGGCCGTGGCTCTGGGCCTGATCGGGGTCCGGCGGCGCCGGCGCTCTCCGAGCTCAGCTGAACGAGACCTTGGGCGCCTGCTTCTCCTTGGCGTCCTCGATCTCGAAGGGCACCGCGGGGGCGAAGTTGAACATGCCGGCGAACAGGCTGTTGGGGAAGACTTCGCGATCGGTGTTGTAGGCCATCACCGCGTCGTTGTAGGCCTGGCGGGCGAAGGAAACCTTGTTCTCGGTCGAGGTGAGCTCCTCGCTGAGCTGGGCCATGGTGGTGTTGGCCTTGAGGTCGGGATAGGCCTCGGCGACGGCGAACAGCCGGCCCAGGCTGCCGCTGAGGGCGCCCTCAGCGACCATCAGCTGCTTCATCGCCGCCGGGTCGGTGGGATCGGCGGCGGCGCGCGCCTGCGAGCTGACTGCGCCGCTGCGCGCCGCCATCACCGCTTCCAGGGTGTCATGCTCGTGCTTGAGGTAGCCCTTGGCCACTTCGACCAGGTTGGGGATGAGGTCGTAGCGGCGCTTGAGCTGGACATCGATCTGGGCAAAGGAGTTCTTGAAGCGGTTGCGCATCGCGACCAGGCCGTTGTAGATCGAGACCCCCCACATCAGCAGGATCAGCCCGAGGATGGCGATGCCGGCGACGACGATGAGGACGATGATCGTTGTGGACATGGCGGTGATCCTCCGCTTGATGTCGTAAACGCCGGGGCCTGCGGCGCAAGTTTTCCTGCCCGATCATTGCCGCCCGCGGTGCGCGGTTGGCAGCGCCCGCGCCGCTGCCACACTCGCGCCGGAGCGTGGGCGCGATGGAGAGAGACGAGAGCGCCGGCCTGGACGCGTTGCACGCCCTGCTGCCCGGCTGCCTGGTGGCCGACCGCCTCTGGGCCGGCACGCGCCTCGCCCACCTGTCCGGCGGGGAGGGGGTGCGCGACCCGGGCGCGGTCACGGCCCTGCGCGCGCGCCTCGAGCGCAGCCGGCTGGAGTGCGCGCGGCGCGCACTGCTGCCGTTGACCATCAGCTACCCCGATCTGCCGGTGGCGGCGCGGCGCGACGACATCCTCGCTGCGCTCGCTGTGTCCCCGGTCCTGGTGCTCACCGGCGAAACCGGATCGGGCAAGACCACCCAGCTGCCCAAGCTGCTGGTCGAGGCCGGACTCGGGCGCAGCGGCATGATCGCGCTGACCCAGCCACGGCGGGTGGCGGCGGTGGCGATGGCCGCGCGCATCCGCGTCGAATGTGCCGCTGCCGAGGGGGTGGTCGCGCACAGCGTGCGTTTCGATGACCGCGCTGGGGCGGACACCATCATTCGCGTCATGACCGACGGCCTGCTGCTGGCCGAGGCCGCCCAAGATCCAACTTTCGCGCGCTACGACGCGGTGGTGGTCGACGAGGCGCACGAACGCAGCCTCAACATCGACCTCCTGCTCGGTCTGCTGCGCCTGCTGCGGCGGGCGCGTCCGGAGCTCAAGGTGGTGATCAGCTCGGCGAGCATCGAGGCCGAGCGCTTCGCGCGCTACTTCGCCGAGGCTGGGGTGGATGCGCCGGTGCTGCGCGTCAGCGGGCGCAGCCATCCGGTGGAGGTGCGCTACCAGCCGCCGGGCGATGACGACATCGGCTACCTCGCCGCCGCCTTGCGCGCCATCCGCGAGCTGTGCGCCAGCAGCACCCCCGGCGATGTGCTGTGCTTCCTGCCCACCGAGCGCGACATCCTCGAGGCGCGCCGCCGCCTCGGCGACGTGCCGGGCGCCGAGGCGCTGCCGCTGTTCGGGCGCTTGTCGCAACGCGAGCAGGCGCGGGTGTTCGCCCCGTCGCGCCTGCGCAAGGTGGTGCTGGCGACCAACCTCGCCGAGACCTCGCTCACCATCCCCGGCATCCGCTATGTGGTCGACACCGGGCTGGCGCGGCTCAAGCGCTACCAGCCGGGCACCCGCACTGAACGCCTGCCGGTGGAGGCGGTGGCGCAGGCGAGCTGCATCCAGCGCGCCGGGCGCGCCGGGCGCACCGAGCCCGGAGTTTGCATAAGGCTCTACGCCGAGGAGGACTACGCCGCGCGCGCGCCCTTCACCGCGCCGGAGATCCTGCGCTCCAACCTCGCCGGGGTGGCGCTGCAGTGCCTGGCCCTCGGGCTGGGCGATCCCGAGTCCTTCCCCTGGCTCGATGCCCCCTCGCTGCACGCCTGGCAGCAGGCGCGGCTGATCCTCGACGAACTCGGCGCCTTCGCCGCCATGGCGCCGGCGCCCGCCGCGCCTGGCGTGCCCGGGGCGGCAGCGGTGGCGGATGCGCCGGCGGCGGCGGCGACGCAGCTGTCATCGACGACCTGCGTGCAGCGACGGCTGTCGCCGCTCGGGCGCCAACTCAGCGCCATCCCTGCCGATCCCCAGGTCGCCCGCATCCTGCTCGCCGGGGTGAGCGAGGGGGTGGCGCACGAGGCCTGCACGGTTGCCGCCTTCCTCTCGGTGCAGGACCCGCGCGTGCGCCCGCCCGGGCTCGAAGCCAAGGCCGAAGCCGCCGCGCGCGCCCTCGCGCATGAGGCCGGCGACATCGCCACCGTGCTGCGCCTGTGGCAACGCTATCACGACGCCGGCTCGCACAGCGCGCGTGCGCGCTTCTGCGAGGCGGGCATGCTCGGCCTGCGCCGCATGCGCGAGTGGGCCGACGTGCGCCACCAGCTGTGGCAGGCGCTGCGCGGGCGGAGCCGCGGCGCCGCGCTGCCCGCCACCGGGCACCAGGCCGAGGCCTGGCCGCTCGACCGCGTGCACCGTGCGGTGCTCAGCGGCATGCTCGGCAACGTGCTGCGCTATGAGCGCAGCGAGCGCGCCTACCGCGGCGCCGGCGACCGCCGCCTGCATGTCCATCCCGGCAGCGCGTTGCGCGGCGGCAAGGCCGACGACGGCAAGCGCACACCGCCGCCGCCTCCCTGGCTGGTCGCCTGCGAGGTGGTCGAGACCAGCCGGCTGTTCGCGCGCATGTGCGCGCCCATCGACCCGGAGTGGGTGATCAGCCTGGCGGGAGAGCGCGTCCGGCGCCGCCACCGCGATCCCCACTACCATCCCGCCCGCCGCCAGGTGGTGTGCACGGAGACGGTGACCTGGAAGGGTTTGCCGGTGCGCGATGGGCGGCTGGTGCCCTATGAGCGCATCGATGCGTGCGCGGCGAGCACGCTGTTCGTGCGCGAGGCCATGCTCAGCGAGGACTTCGCGGGCGGGCCGGACCTGGCGCACAACCACCAGCAGGTGGCCGAGGCGCGCGGCCTGCGGACGCGCCTGCGCGACGACGCCCTTGCGCTCGGCGAGGAGGCGCTCGAGGCCTGGTACCGCGTGCGCCTCGGCCTGGACCAGGATGCCGCGCCGGTGATCGCCTCGAGCGCCGCGCTGGCGCGCTTCATCGCCGGCCAGCCGCCGGGGGCGCTGCG
>JAYVMM010000081.1:0-4535 GCA_043758975.1 Planctomycetota bacterium
CTGCACTCGGGCAGCACGAAAACTCTATCGGCTTATGACGCTTCCAATTAGTTCATGGCTCTGTTTTGCCGAAACTCATGCGGCACTGCGCTCTGCGAAAGACCTCGGGCGAATCTCGACTGGCGAATATCAAGTCTCCATACGGCGTTTTGAAGATGATTGGGGGGGGTTCCGCAGAATACCGCTTCGGGATACGACGGCGGCCGAACTGAGGAGATTATTCAAGCATCACAGTCTCAGGGGCGCTGACGCAACGCATTTAGCTACTGCTTTAGTGGTCCGGCGACATCTAACGTCGGCTGACGAGAGCATAATATTCGCCTGTCATGATTTCGCCCTTGCAAGGGCTGCCGAAGCAGAGCAATTGCAGCTTGGCTGGCCGATTATTTAATCGCCTGGTGAACGGAGGTTGCCCAAGGCGCATGTGGCCATCACCAACCAGACCTGCACCGCCATGGCCCTCCCGCATAACCACCTGAAAATATTCGCACCGGTGATGGCTGTGAAGGTCTGCGACGATGTAGCCCATCGCATCAATGCCCTTGGTCGTCGAATGCGTCAGCCTGACAATGCTGCCGAGGCAGAGGCGGCGGGTCTGGCGCGGCGTTGCTTGAGGCGCCGCCGCCCTCGCGACCAGCCTCCCTCGCGCGCCGACGGCTCAGCCGCGCTCGAAGGTGGCTTCGCAGTCGCCGCACACCCAGTCCAAGCAGGGGAAGGCGTTGGCCCACCGTCCGTCGTCCAGGCGCACCGCCGCCTCGCCGCCGCCGCCGCCGAGGGTGGCACCGCCAGGGATGGTGAGCTCGATGCCGGCGGTTGAGACCTCGACCCGGCGCGCATCGCTGCCGCCGCACCAGGCGCGCGCGTAGTCCCGCCAGTCCCCCCATTCCGGCCCGAGCATGCGCACGATCGCCGCCAGGGTGGGGTCGAGCGGCGCCCAGCCCTGGGTGGTCTCCGCCTCGAGCCAGACGTGGGGGTTGGCGACCATGCTGCTGGCGACCAGCCCGCCATGCAGGCGCCAACGCCGACCGCGCGCGCTGAGCGCGGCGCCGAGCGCGAGCGCTCAGTCGACGCAGCTGCCCGCGGCGCGCGCCGCGGCGGGCACGCCGAGCTCGGCGCCCGGGTACTCCCATGGGCGGTGATGACGGTAGGCGTAGGTGAAACCGCCCACCACTGCGATCATCAGCGCGCTCAGCTCGAGATGCTCGGCGCTGCCGGGGTTGAGTACCCGCCGCGGCGCGAGGGTCAGCGTGGCGCTGCCCTGCGCGAGCAGCTCGGGGGCGGGTTCGCCGCGCAGCACCACCCCCCCGGCGACTGCAAGCGCGGCGAGGCCGTCGGCTTGCAGGCCATCGTCCTGCATGAGTTGCTGGCCGGCATGGTGGGCAGGAGCGGCGAGGAACCAGTAGAGTTCGCGGCAGCCCGCCGGCAGGTAGAGGCGGTGACGGCGGCGCCACACCACCCGCCGAGCGCGCTCACCGCCGTCCAGGTAGGGGCGGAACCAGTCGAGGTAGCGCCGCCAACGCCGCGCGATGAGCGGGCACTCGGCCAAGCGTCCAGCGCTTAGCCAGCTGGTGGCGGCGAAAGGGTCGATGCGCCCGTCGATCGCCACCGGCAGCCCGGCGGCGCACCAGCGCTCAATCGCCACCGGGGTGGTGCGCAGGAAGCGCGCGAGCGCCGGCGGCGCGAGCGGGGGCAGCGGGTGCGCGCTGCCTGGCTCCACCGTTGCTGCCGCGCCGCTGCCAGCCACCGCTGTCAGCGTCCCGGACGTGGACCGGCGCTGTCGTCCTTCTCGCCGGTGACCCCGGCGTCCTCGGCGTCGTCATCCTCGGCGTCGACCAGCGGGTTGCGCCCGAGTCGCCAGCTGCCCCACATGCGCACGCCCTCGCCGACCAGCCCCCACAGCAGGTAGCCGGTGGTGACCACCACCAGGAAGTAACGCGGGAACAGCACCAGCACGCTGATGAGCAGGAAGATGGTGATGATCTGGCGGAACCCCATGCGCCCGAAGAGGGTGTTGCCGATATGCGGGTAACGCACCGTCGAGACCATCATCAAGGCGGAGACCAGGGTGATGCCGATGACGATCCAGCGGTAGGCGTCGAGCTGCTCGAGGCTGACATACTTGTAGAGGTGCTCGTGGTCCTGCGCCGCGCTGAGGTTGACCACTGGGATGCTGGGCAGGAAGTTCTGATTGTAGTGCAGGATGATCCATGCACTCACCACCGCCGCCGCGCCGGGCGAGGGCAGGCCGCGGAAGTAGGGCGTCGCCTCGTCGCTGTGCTCGACATTGTAGCGCGCCAGGCGGATGGCGGCCATCACCGGGAAGAACACCGTGAGGAACCACAGCAGGCGCTGGCCGTGGTCGAACACCCCCGGCTCACCGAGCAGCAGGCGGTGGGCGAGGATGGCGGGGGCGACGCCGAAGCTCACCACGTCCGACAGCGAGTCGAGCTCGGCCCCGAAGGGGCCATCGGTCTTGGTCATGCGCGCGACCTTGCCATCGAGCATGTCGCAGACCATGGCGACGAAGACCATGAAGGCCCCGGCCTCGAGCATGTTGTGGGCGGCGCACAGGATGGCGGTGATGCCGGCCGAGAGGTTGCCGGCGGTGAGCAGGGTGGGCAGCACCGGCAAGGTCTTCAGCCGGCGGATACGGAAGCGCATCTTGTCCAAGCGCTCGCTCATCGCGGCTGGCCGGCGGCGGCGGGCGCGGGCGCGGCGGCGAGCGGCGCCGACTGGACGGCTGACGGGGAGGTGAGCAGCTCGACCAGCACGGTCTCGCCGCAGCGCACGCGCTGACCGGGCACCACCAGCACGCGGTGCGGGCAGCTCACCGGCAGCCACAGTTCGGTGCGGCTGCCGAACTTGATCATACCGAAGAGTTCGCCGCGCACGAGGGTGTCGCCGACCCCGTGCGTGCAAATGATGCGGCGCGCGATCAGGCCGGAAAGCTGGCGCACCAGCAGCTTCAGCCCCGGCGCCACCGCCGGGTCGACCTCGATGCCGAGGGTATTGGCCTCGTTCTCGTGGCTGACGTCGGGATGGCGGGCGTCGAGGAAGCGGCCCGGTTTGTAGTGGGCGTAGGCGATGGTGCCGGTGACCGGCGAGCGGTTGACGTGGACATCGAAGACCGAGAGGAAGATGCCGATGCGCAGCGCGCGTCCGCCCAGGAAGTCGCCGCCGTCGACCTCGCCGATGTCGGCCACCACGCCGTCGGCGGGCGCGATCAGCGCGCGCTCATCGCCCAGCGGGCGGCGCGCGGGATTGCGGAAGAAGGCCAAGGTGAACAGCCACAGGAAGGCGGCGACCACAAGGCCCACGGCGCGCGGCGCCCCCGGCGGCAGCAGCCACCACCCCCAGCCCACGACCAGGGTTACGGTGAGCAAGGTGGGGATGCCCCAGCGCGCGAAGGTCATGGCGAGACCACCAGCGCTGAGGCAGGTTGGGCGGGTTGGGCGAGTTGGTGGGCGGTGAGCGCCACCGCGCAGAGCAGGATCGCCGCCACCACGCTGGAGCGCCACAGCGCGCCGACCACGCGGTACCAGGCGACCAGCCACACCACCACCATCAGCACCAGCAAGCGCGCAAGCATGCCGTTGTCATTGATATGGTACCAGGCGAAGGCCACCCCGCCGTAACCAAGCATGCGGTAGACCCGCCCGAGCTGCGGGCACCGGGCATAGAAACTCCCGGTATCGACATGGTCGGCATCGCGGTAGCGCATGGCGCGAGTGTGCCGCCGCCGCCCTCCGGGGCAACCTCACCCTGGCGGCGGCGCGCTGCCAGGCGCGCGCCGGCTAGCCACCGAGGTGGGCGGCGATCAGGGCGCTGACCGGATCGAGCGGGACGCCGTGGAGATGGTCGAGGCCGATCCAGCTCATGGCCACAGGCGCGCCGCTCTCCGGCGCCAGGCGCAGGCGGTAGACCAGGATGAAGTAGGCGCGGCACTCCGGCAGCGCCTCCTCGTTGCAGTAGCCGATCAGCTCGACCTGGCCGCCGGGCAGGCCGACCAGCTGGTTGCCGGCGGCGAGCGCCGCCTTGCGCAGGGCGCGCAGACCTTGCCCGAGGACATGGACTTCCGGCGGGATGGGGGTGGTGTGCAGCAGCACCCCCCCCTCATCGACCAGCGCCTGGTCGCCGCCCCCGGCGCGGCGCATGGTGACCAACCCCAGGCGGACCTCCTTGGCGTCGAAGTTGTCGCGCAGGGAGGCGGGGGCGGCGAACCAGCTCTCCTCGCTGAGCGAATCCAGGACCGCGAAATCCATGGTGCGGCAGAAGCCGGAGATGCGAAAGAGCTCGCGGCGCGGCATAGCCAGGACCAGGGAATCAGCGTCCACCATGCTGGCAGTGTGCCGCCCCGTGTACCCAAGGCCAGGAGCCAGGCCGCAGCCGCCGGCACCCAGGCCAGAATTACCGCCGCGACCGCCTCCGCCGCGCTTCCGGCGCGCGCCCCACTTGACCGCCCCCCCCTGCCGGCAAGGTGGGCGCAGCAACGGAGCACCCCCATGGGCGTCGCCCTGGTCACCGGCGCGTCGCGC
>JAYVMM010000082.1:0-5410 GCA_043758975.1 Planctomycetota bacterium
GAATGGCGACTTGTCGGGATTCTTACCCGACAGGAACCGAGTCCATCCCTTCACCTCCGACCGGTTGAACCGCTACCCACGGTGGCTGAGGAACACCGCGCCTGGCGGGTCAATCTCTGCTCATTTGGCCAATAGATCGATGCAACGCAGCTCCTTGTGGTCGCGCACATAGAGTTTGCCCTCGGCATAGGCGGGATTGCACCAGGTCTGGCCGCACACTTGAAGCCGACCGACCTGGGTGAACTGCTTGGCGTCGGCGGCGAAGAGGATGAGCTCGCCGCTGTCGTTGAGCATCATGATGTTTTGTCCCATGGCGATGAAGCTGGCGAAGGCCTTGTCGCCCGAGGTGGTGACGCAGCCGGCCTGCTCCCAGCACAACGTCCCGCCCATTGGCTCGATGCACATGAGATTTTTGTTCAGGCCGAGCCCGTAGATGTGACCGCCCGCGAGCACCGGGCTGGAGAAGTTGACGCTGAACTCCTTCTTGGTCCAGGCCGCCTGCGCCACCAGGGCGTCGCCCTGCTTGGCGATGCGCGTCGCCACCATGCCGATCTGCTGGGAGCCGACGATGACGAGGTCGCCGATGACCAGGGGCGCGATGACGTGGCGACCGAAGTTGGTGGTCAGCGGCACCCGCCACAGCAGCTTGCCGTCGCTCAGCGCGAGGCCGATCACGCCCTCGGCGGTGAAGCAGATCAGCTGGCGGACCCCGGCGACAGTGGCGATCAGGCCCGGCCCGTAGCCGGCCATGTCGTTCTGCGACTTCCACACCACCTTGCCGGTGGCCTTGGCGAAGCACACCACCCCGGCGCCCTTGGGGCTGCCCACCCCGACGTAGATGAAGTCGCCGTCTACCGTCGGTGGACCGTTGAAGCCGTGCCGGCTGCCGCCGGCGGCAGTGCCCTTCTCGCCGATGTAGATGCCGCCGAAGTCATCGACGAAGTTGCAGCGCCAGATCAGCTTGCCGGTGTCACTGGCCAGGCAGTGGAATTCGCCCTTGCTCGACTGCGCGAAGAGCAGCTTGCCGTCGGCGACCGGGGCGCAGCGCGGGCCCTCGCCGAAGCCGTCCTTATGCGAGGAGAACAGGGTCGCCTGCCACAACGGCGCGGCGGTGGCGGCGTTGAGCGCATGCACCACGTCCATGTCGTTCTGGCAGTCGCAGTAGAAGACCTTGCCTCCGGCCTCCACCGGCGCCGCGAAGCCGTCGCCGATCTTGCCCTTCCACAGCACCTTGGCCTCGGCCGCCAGGGCGGCGGGCACCGCCTCGCCCTCGGGCACCATACCAGTGCCGAGCGGGCCGCGCTGGGTCGGCCAATCGGCGCCGACGGCAGCCGCGGTGGTGGCGCTGGCGGCGCTGGCGGCGCCGGCGGGCCAGAGCAGCAGGCAGCAGGCGAGCAGGCGCAGCATGGGGACCTCGAGGCCGGCGGGGAGGAGGCGGGCGCTGACGCACACCGCCCGGGGCGCGTTCATTTCTTGGCGAAGGCGAAGAGCTTACCCGCGGTGCGCACCAGGGCCATGCCGTGCGAAAGCGCGATCGAGGCGCGCGCCGCGCCCTCGCTGCCGAGGCTGGTCTTGGATAGCACCTGGGCATGGTCAGCGCTGAGCACCCAGGCGTCGCCCGACTCGTTCTGCACGTAGAGCTTGCCGTCGCCGGCGGTGAGCGAGCCGCGCACCACCGCGGTGGTCTCCAGCGGCTGCGACCACTGCTTGGCCGCGCTGGCGGGGTCGACGCAGGTCACCAGCTTGTGGTCGCCATCGAGCACGTAGAGCTTGCCGCGGTAGAACAGCGGGACCGCGACGTCGGTATTGAGCTCGCTGCTGGTCCAGGCGGCACGCTCGACGCCCACCGTGCCCATGAGATCGCCCGGAATGGCGTAGAGCTTGGCCCCGCGACCGCCCGGGACCACCACCCGCCCGGCGGCGAAGACCGGGCTGGGGATATTGCGCCAGTTGCCCTGGTGGCTGGGGTTGAGGCCGGCGAAGCGCCACACCTCGGCCCCCGACATCGGGTCGTGCGCGGTGACGCAGTCGCCGCCGAGCAGGGCGATGAGCTCCTTGCCTTTGACCGTGAAAGGGATCGGCGAGCTGTAGGACTCCTGCGATTCGGCTTTGGCGTCGGTGACGCGGGCGTGCTTCCACAGCACCTTGCCGGAAGCGGAATCGAGCGCCAAGAGGTAGGAGCTGGTCTCCTCGGTGTTGCCCTTGGCGTCGTCGCGGTTGAGCAGCTGGATGTAGAGGCGATCCTGGAGCAGGAGCGGCGAGGAGCCGTACAGCCACTGCACCGAGAATTTACCGTTGTCCTTCTGCAGATTGCGCGTCCACAGCTCCTTGCCGGCGTGGTCGAAGGCGACCACATCGCCCGAACCATAGGTGTAGATCACCCGGGTGGCGTCGCACACCGGCGAGGGCGAGGCGAGGTCGTTGCGCTTGTTCGAGGTGTAGCCGACCGCGACCTCGTGGCTCCAGAGCAGCTTACCGTCGCTGCGCTGGTAGCACTGCGCGAGCAGGTTCTGGGTGGTGGCCTCGAGCGCGCTGATGAAGATGCGCTCGCCCCACACGATCGGCGTGCCCGAGCTTGGCCCCGGCAGGTCGGTCGCCCACAGCTGGGTGCGCTGGGGATCGAGCGCATCGGGCAGGGCGGTCTCGTCGCTCGAGCCATCGAAGTGGGGTCCGCGCCAGTTCGGCCACTCGCCGTCAGCACCGACCGCGTCAGCAGCCAGCCCAGCAAGCGCCCCGCATACCGCCAGGACGCACCCGGCGAAACCAAGCGTGGTGCCCATGATCGTCTCCCGCGTCTCTCTACTACCGCCTGTTGCCCTTGGAGTTGAGCGCTTTCACCCGGTGGCGCTACGGATGTGTGAACTCACTTCCCGGCAACCGGAACCACTTCCAGGTCATCGAACAGGATGGGCTTGCCGCCATAGGGCACCCCCCACAGCGAGGGCCGGCCCGCCGATGGCGCCTTGTCGAGGGTGGTGGTCAACGTCCACTCCTTGGGCTCGGCCTCGCCGTCCGCCCACACCTTGCCCTCGACCACCCAGCTGGTGGCGGAGGCGGCGCGCAACTGGAGCAGGAAGCGCGTCCAGCTGCCGGATTTCCAGGGGTAGGGCTGGCTCGCCACCACCGCCTCGTCGTGCACCAGTTCGACCTGGCCCTTGGCGGTGGCCAGGCGCATGACGTAGCCGCTCACCCCGTTGAGGCCGATGCCGAAGCTTGGGCTCTGGCGGCCCTTGTTCGCGGCCTGGATGCGCGCGCGGGCGGCGATGCCGTCCTTGGCGGGGGGCCCGAACAGGCAGTTGTAGGTGTCGAGCGGGGTGGGGGTCAGCGCCATCGCCTTGCCCGCCCCCTGCGGCACCAGGGTGAACTCGCCGTTGAGCTGCATGATGTCCTCGGGCATCTCCTTGAGCGCGTCGAAGTTCTGGGCATAGAGCGGCTTGTCCTCCGCTCTCGCCAGGGCGGCGGCGGACAGCAGGGCGCAGAGCAGCAGCGGGGGGAGCTTGATCATTCTGACCTCACGGCGGTGATGCGGGCGCTGTGCAGCGCCCACCAGGTTCCTACGACCATCCACAACGTTCCGCTGAGCGCCAATCCGGCACCGATCCCGCCCAGCAGCAGCCAGGGCAGGCCGCCGCCGGAGACCTGGGGCGCGACCGCGATCAGCCCGCAGGCGGCGCCGCCCGCGAGGGCGCAGGCGAACAGCGCGAGGTGCTCGCCGAGCAGCAGGCGGGCGAGCGCGCTGCGGGTGAAGCCGAGGGCGCGCATCATCGCCAGCTCGCCGCGGCGCTCGAGCGCGCCCTGCAGCAGCACCACCCCCGCCCCAACGCTGCCCAGCACCAGGGCGAATACGCCCAGCGCCTGGAAGATGTCGAGGTAGGTGCGCTCGACCGCGAGATAGGTATCGAGCCGGGCACGCGCGTCCTGCACGCGCAGGCCGTGGTCGCTGAAGGCATGGGTGAGGGCGGCGCCGATGCGCTCGCTCGCGCCGGCAGGGGCATCGATCAGCAGCAGGCGGCAGCCGCCGAGCGAGGGGAAGCGCTGCGTAAAGGCGTCCTCGCTGATGATCAGCCCGCCCTGGAGCAGGGAATGGTCGAGGCTGGCGACGATGCGCACGCGGAAGGGGCGGCCCTGCTCATCGGCATAGGTCACGGTGTCGCCGAGCGCCTTGCCCAGTGACCATTCCAACGTCGCCTGGTCGGCGATGGCGGGAATGGCGCCGTCGCGCTCAGGACCAAGCGCGCCCCACGGCGAACCGGTGATGCCGGGCAGGGTGGCCGCAAAGGCGAAGGCGGTGCGGCGGGAGAGTTCGGCGGGGTCGACCGCGTACAGCCGGGGCAGGGCGGCATGGTTGAGGTTCAGGCAGCTGGCATCGTCGCCGTCGTTGGCGCGCAGCCCGACCACCGCCATCCCGGCCAGGGTGGCGGCGTCGAGCCCGGCCTTGCGCTGGGTCTCGCCACGGTTGAGGTCGCCGGCGATCGGTACCGTCGACTCGGCGACCAGGGCGAAGCCGCCGGTGCCGGTGGCGCGCCCGCCCCCCTCCTGGGCGCCCTCGCGGCGGAAGGCGCCCACCGCGACGATGAGGAAGACCGCGCTCGCGAGCACCGTCACCAGCGCCAGGCTGCGCCCGCGCCGGCGGGTGGCATTGGCCAGCGCCAGGGCTCTCAGCGAGCCGACCCCGAAGCGGCGCGAGGCCAGCGCCGACAGCGAGGCGATGAGCGCGACCAGCGCGCAGCTGCCGCTGATGAAGAACGACTCGCTGGCGGCGGCAGCGTCGTGCGGACGCACCAGGAGCAGGAGCAGGGCGCCGGCACCGGCGGCGAGCGCCAGCAGCAGGGCGACCAGTCCGCGTCGAGCTGGCGGTGCCTCCGGCGCCGCACCGGCGAGCAGCTCGCGCGCGGGCTGGCGGAGGATGCGTCGGGTCGACCACCACAAGGCGAGCAGCGCGCCCGCCACGGTGGCGAGGAAGCCGATGGCGAGCGCTGCCGGCGTGACGCGCAGGGCGAAGGCGCCGCCACCCACCGCCGCGCTCCAGCTGCCGTCGAGCGCCGCCAGCACCGTGCGCGCATAGGCCACCCCCGCCACGCTGCCGAGCCCAGCGCCGAGGAACGCCACCACCGCGCTCTCACGCAGGACCAGCCGCCGCACCTGCGCCGGGGTGAAGCCGATGGCCAGCAGCATCCCCAGTTCGCCGCGGCGGGCGCCGATCGCCAGCGCCATCAGCATTCCGGCGAGCACCAGGGCGGCGGCGATGAGGAAGATGCCGAGGGAGAGGAACAGGCTGCCGAAATCGAGCGCGTTGGCGCTTGCCGCCAGCGCCCGCTCGCGCACATCGATGCAGGACAGGCCGACCGCCGCCGGGTCGACCGCGCGCGTCAGGACCGCCTCGACCCCCGCACGGGTCCGGCCCGCTCCG
>JAYVMM010000083.1:0-9373 GCA_043758975.1 Planctomycetota bacterium
CTTCCGGGCCCGGGTGAGTCCCAAGCCATGGCGCATCGGCATTGCCGCACGCATGGGTTGGGGCACCTGGCCGGTGGTGAAGGAAGGCGCGCTCCAGCGCCGAACCGCCTGGGTCGACACCTACGAGGCCAAGTCCAAGGACTATGCTGCGTGCGCGGTGCTGGAAGACATTGGCGAAGGAGCGGAATCGCCTCGGGGTCGCGCGGTCAGGGCGCTCCACGATCGGCTGTGCCAGACGGGGCGGAATCTGCCTCTCGCCTAGGAGCGGAGCAGAGCGCAAAAACCACAGCGACCGCCGGGATCACTGCGGCAGGTCGTCGCGCACCACCAGTTCGCGCGGCAGCAGCAAGGCCTGCGGCGAGGCCGCCATGAGGTTGGGCAGGTTGTTGAACCACCACAGCCCGAGCACCGCCTCGTGCACGCGCCACAGCCGCCCGTCCATGCCCGCCGGTACCGGCAGCGAGACCCAGTCGCCATCGACATCGACCGCCTTGGCCAGCGCGCCATCGGCATCGAGCAGCTGGTGCGGACCACCGGGGTGGAAGGCGGTGCGTGAATAGTAGTACTCGATGGTCCTGGTGCCCTTCGGCACATAGAACCACATGTCCTGCATCACCTGGGTGTTGCGGTAATCCTTGGTGCTGCCGAGGGGGATGGTGGCGGCCAGGCCGGGGGCGACGGTGATCGACCAGCCGGAGCCGTGGTCGTCGTAATCGAGGTAGTAGAGGCCGGGATGGGGCACCGCGATGGTGTGGCGGGCGACCGCGTTGTTCGCCGGCTGGCCGCGGGCGATCTCGTGTCCTTCGCGATCGCGGACATTGAAGCGATTGATGCCATGCCAGGCATCGCCGGCGGTGGTGGTGAACTCCAAAGCCTCGCCGGCGGCGCTCCACAGCGCATAGGTCTGCGGGCCCTGGTAATGCTGCTCGCTCACCGCCGGCGCGCCCGCCGCCGCGAGCGCGCGCCAATGCACCTGGACCAGGTCGTCGGAGAAGGTGACCGCATCGCCCAGCTGGCGCGGCTGGAAATAGGCCAGGCCCTGCGCGAATTCCGCTTCGCTCTCCGCATGGCTGTACGGGCGGTCGACCATCCACGCCGGGTGGTCGACACCCGGGTGCTGGGCGACCCACTCTTGACGCGCCATTTCCCAGGCGTCGAAGGCGCTGCCGCGGGTGCGGTAGAGCAGGGTCATGATGGCGGTGGTGAGGCGCTCCCGCTCGGCTTGCGCGGGATGCTCGCGGTTGCCCAGCCAATCGAGGTGGACGTAGCGCAGGTAGAGCTTGAGCTGGTCGAGGCGCGCCTGCACCGCGGGCTCGCCGGCGGCGGCCTGCGCCGCCTCGGCGACATCGCGGAAGGCGAGCCCGAGGAGATGCTTGCTCAAAAAGGGCCGCGCGCCCGGGTCGAGGCGCTCGTAGTAGCGCCGCATCGCCGCGGCGCCGGGGCCGAAGGCGCGAGCGTAGAAGTCCGCCAGCAGCGCCGGGACGTCGGCACCGGGATCCCACATCAGTTTGTTGGCGATATAGTAGCCGCGCCCGTTGGCGCCCCAGCTGCTGGTGCTCTCGGCGTTGAGCGAGGTGGCGCCGAGAGCGGCGATGGCGCGCAGCCGGCGCTGGGTCTCCCGGCAGTCGTTGGTCCAGCTGCCCGGTAGGCGGTCGTGCGTCCACAGCCAGACCGAGAAGTATTCGTAAAAGCCGAGGTTGCGGCTGCGCTGCGGCCACAGTGCCTCGCGCTCCGCCGGGGTGCAGCGGCCCTGGCCAAGTGAACTGAGCAGGACGTGCACGTTCGCTTCGAGCGCGAAGGATGGTGGGTCCCAGTGCGCATTGTAGGAATAAAGGCCGACCATCTTGCCGGGCAGGGCCGCCTGGAGCGCGCGTGCCGCCTCGTTGGCCATGGCGAAGACACCGTCGCTGACGCTGCCCTGGGCGAGCGCCTCCGGGCTCTGCGAGTGCCGGGTGTCGTCGGCCGGCTCGAGCGACACCATGTCGGCGTCGGGGTGCTCACGGAAGTAGGCGAGCGCATGGTCCACCACCAGCCGGCGCAGCGCCGGATTCGCGAGCTCGAGCTGGGGGCCCTGGCGCCGACCGTCGACCAGGGCGAGGTATTCCGGATGCGCGGCGAACTCCGATGGAAACCGCCGGATCACCTCGTCGAGCTGGTGCCCGGCGTTGACGGTGAATGATTCGTCCTGGCGGTTGCGCCGGCGCCAGTCGGCGAATTGCGCATCCTGCCACGGACCGCCGGAGCCGGCCTCGCACCACATGCAGCGCGAGAGCAGTGCCGGGCGGTCGTCGATGTCGCGGGCGAAGCGCAGCGTTGGGCTGGAGGGCAGCACCTCCCACTCCGGGGCGGGGAAGAACCAACGGCAGCCGAGCTCCTCGAGCAGGCGGTAGGCGGCATGGCTGGCGGCCTTCGCGGTGGCGCCGATCAGCAGCAGCCGGGTGGGCGTGGTGCGGATGCAGTAGGCTTCATGTCCGTCGCCGCCCGCACGCTGCGCCAGCGCTGCGGCCAGGCCGGGCTGTGGGAATTCGCTGCTGGTGCACAGGACGATGCCGCGCGCGCCGTCCCCGTCCTCGACGCGGAAGTCGGCGCCGCTGATGCGCGTGAGGTAGCCGGCGAGCTCGCTCGCGACCAGACGCAGCGCGGGCGAAGCGGCAGGTGAGATCACCACCGGCAGCAGCGCCTGCCCGCGTTCGGCGAGCACCACTTCCTGCCCGGCGACGCCTGACGTTGTGCCAACAGCCAGCGCGAGCGCTAAGGCCAACGCCACCGCCAACGCATATGCCCGGGCGCTGCCGCCGGACCGGGCGCGGGCGCCTAGCGAGGGGGCCATCACTTCGCCAGTTTGGTGAAGCCGCGCACCGCGAGCCAGTACAGGCAATCGGCGCCCCAGGGATGGTTGTTGCCCAGGCCCATGCCGTGGCCGCCCTTCTCGTAGATGTGCAGGTCGAAGGGCACCCCTGCCTTGCGCAGGGCGAGGGCGAAGGACAGGCTGTTCTCCACCTTCACCGTCTTGTCCTCCTCGGTCGACCACACGAAGCAGGGCGGGGTCTGGGCGGTGACCTGGAGCTCGTTCGACAGCAGGGTGACTAGCTCGGGCGCGGGATCCTTGCCGAGCAGGTTCTGCTTCGAGCCCTGGTGGGTGTCGGGGCCCATGGTGATCACCGCATAGCACAGCACACCGAGGTCGGGGCGGCTGCTCAGGCGCTCGATCGGGTCGGCGTCGCCGGCGTCGCCGGCATCGAAATGGGTGAGCAGGGTGGCAGCGAGATGGCCGCCGGCGGAAGAGCCCATGATGCCCACGCGCTTGGCGTCGAGCTTCCACTCCTCGGCCTTGGCGCGCACCAGGCGCAGCGCGCGCGCGGCATCGTTGAGCATCGCCGGGTGGCGGTAGCCGGCGGAGCCGAGGCGGTACTTGAGCACCACCCCGGCGATGCCGTGGGCGGCCATCCAGCGCGCATAGCCCGCCCCTTCATGGTCGGCCAGGCCGCCGTAGCCGCCGCCCGGGCAGATCACCATCGCCGCCCCGGTGGCGAGGGCGGGATCGCTCAGGAAGGTGGTGATGGTGGGGATGTCCTTGGCGTCGTTGCCGAGGGCGCCCGGGGCGCCATTGGGCCACAGCGGCAACACCGGGGGATCACCGGCGCGCGCCGGCGCGGCGGCGGCGAGCAGGGCGAGGACGAGAATGGGGATGGACCACATCATGGAGTACCTCGCGGCGGAGCTGGCTTGGTGGTAGGCGGCGGCGGAGCATTGTCGAGCGGCGCCCCAGGTGCAGGCGGGTGGTGGGCCAGGAAGTCCCACACGCTGGCGGTGATGGTGGCGCGCGCCATCGGCGCGGGGGCGCCGCGGGCGAGCAGTGCCTGCGCCTGGGCGCTCTCGGCGGGGAACATGATGGCAAGGAAGCGCACGACGCGGGCGGCCTGCGGCGGGGTGAAGGGCGAACTCAGGACGCCAGCGAGGGCGGTGGGGTCGATGGCGGTGAGCCGCCACCCCGGCATGCGCGCGAGCAGATCCTGCGCCAGCGCTTCCGGGCACAGCACCGCGCTGCGGAAGACCAGCGCCGACATGCACGGCAGGCGGCGGTAGCGCAGCACCAGGCGCTCGACCTGGTCGACATAGGTGGGGGTGCAGCTGGTGGTGAGGGTGCGCCCCGAGAGCACCGCGTACTGGTCGGCGGCATCGTCGAAAGTGAGCGGCGAGCCCGCCATCAGCTCCGGCTCGGCGGGCAGGAGCGAGAAGTAGGCCTGCAGGCGCGCGGCGATGCGCGGCGGGATGCGCGCACTGAGCTCGGGATGGCTGCGGCGATCGCGTTCGAGGGCCTCATACAGGCCGGCCTCGAAGGGGTAGATGGCGAGACCGGCGCAGCAGGCCGCGGCGCGCTCCGCGGGCTGGTCGCTGAGCACCACCAGGGTGGCGAAGCGCTCGGGACCCCAGCTGGCGGGGCCGAGCGCGGCATCGACGGTGCTGATGGTGCTGCGCGCCAGGGCGAGGTCGTGCTCGGTGCGGGCGCTGCGCAGGAGGGAATTGCCGCACCGCATGATGGTGCCGGCATCGCCGCTGCGCGCGCACAACAGACGCAGGTCGGCGGTGGAGAAAGGGCCGTCGGCGAGCAGCGCCGCCGGGGCCATGAACAGTGCGAGCGCGGCGGCGACCGTGGCGCAGGCGCTGGCGCCCACCGTTGCCACCCACGCCGCCCCGGCGCCCGCGCCGCGCGCCGGGACGGCGCCGCGCTCCTCGGCGATGGCCTTGAGCGCGATGCCGAGCGCGGCGCCGAAGGCGCAGGCGGCGAGCGGTCGCGACCAGGTCGGATCGCTGAGCGCCGGCACCGCCATGGCGATGAGCACGATGGCGAGCGCGCGCCGCCGCGCTGCATGGGCGAGGGTGAGCGCGCGCCAGCCCAGCCAGGCGAATGCCGCGCCCGCCCACGCCAGGCCGACGACGCCGGCGCTGACCAGCAGTTCGAGCGCCTCGTCGTGGCTGTGGCCGAGGTTGATGCCGAACCATTGGGTATAGCCGGCGAAGCGCCCGGGCGCGAGGGTGACGCGCAGGGTGCCGGCATCGCCCTGGCCGAACCACGGGTGGTCGCCGACGGCTTCGAGGGCGGCGCGCGCCATGATCACGCGGTCGTTGTGCCGCCCGAGCTCGAGCTCGGGCTGGAGCAGGAAGGCCGCCAGCGCGGCAGTCACCAGCGCCAAAAGCGCGAGCGCACCGGCGCGGGCGAGGCGCGGGAAGCGCAAGCTCAGCGCGTCATAGGCGAACCACAGCGTCACCGCGATCAGCACCGCGAGGAAGCCGCGTCGTCCGCTGCACAGGGCGATCAGCGCCAGCAGCCAGAAGCCGGCGATGAGCGCCGCCGCGCGCCAGCCCTCCGCCGGCGCGTCGCGCGCCCGGCGCGCCAGCCAGCCGAGGGCGGCGCAGCCTGCCGCCAGCGCGCCGGCCAGCCACCAGGGCGCGGGCATCGCCGCCGCGCCCTGGCGTCCACCGATGATGCCGAAGGCCAGCACCGCCACCAGGCCCGCGATCAGCACCCAGCGCCAGCGCCGCGCCGGCGCTGGGGCATCAGCCGCGCCGAGCGCCAGGTACAGTCCGAGCACCACCCCCGGGGCGAGGGCGTTGACCACCCACGAGACATTGCCGAAGACCACATTGCCGGTGCGTAGTTCGTCGTTGGTCAGCCAGCCGTGCGTGAGCAGGGTCGGCGCCTCGAGGCCGAGGTAGGCGGCGCACGCGAGGCCGCCCGACCAGGCCAGCGCCGCGAGGGCGGCCTCGACCGTGAGCGGTGCCGCGGCCACCGCGAGCGCCATCACCGGCACCAGGGCGCGCACCGCAAAATGGCGCCAGGCGACCGGCGGCAGCGGCGGGTGCGCGCAGCTGATGGCGGCCTGCACGGCGAGGAAGGCGAAGGCTGCCGCGCACCACCAGGCGGTGACCGCCGGCAGGCGGGCGCGCTGCGCGATCAGCCCGGGGATGAGCAGCACCGGCAGCACCAGCAGCACGAGGTCGCCGGAGAAGAGCGGGAGCGCGCGCTCGCCCGCCCACGCGGCGAGACCGGCGGCGGCGGCGAGCGCGGTTGCCCACAGCGGCCATGCCAGCGCGGCGCACCACAGCGGGGGCGCGGGCGGGGTCGGCGCTACGCTCAGCGGCGGCGCGGCGGCGGCTGACGCGCCGGGCGCGCCCGGCGCCGGGGGGTCGGGACGCGGCGGGGAGCGATATTTCATGCGGCCACGGCGGCGGGCGAGCGTAGACGCGCGCGCCCGCCACTCAAGGGCGCCGGCAGCGCCGCGCGCTGAGCGAGCTGTTGGCGGAGCGTTCTTTCCCTCGCCGCCGAGGCAGCCATGATCCCGGCCATGGCGATGCAAGCGTGTGCCGGCGGCCCGGCCCGCACCTGGGGGTGCGGGTGAGCGGCTTCGAAGCCATCCTGCTGATGGTCATCCTGCTCATGGTGCTGGCGCCGGTGGCGCGGCGCATCGATGTGCCGCTACCGGTGGTGCAGGTGATCGCCGGGCTGCTGCTGTCGCTGGTGCCACTGCTCGCGCGGGTCGAGTTCGATCCCGAGCTTATTTTCCTCATCTTCGTGCCGCCGATGCTGTACTGGAACTGCGTCACCTCGTCGATGCGCGAACTCGGGCGCCTGCGCCGCGAGATCGGCCTGCTCGCGATCGGGGCGGTGCTGGCGACCATCGCCGCGGTGGCGGCGGCCAGCCACTATGGTCCGCCGCACCTCGCCTGGGCGCCGGCGGTGGTGCTGGGCGCCATCGTCTCGCCGCCCGATGCGGCGGTGACCATCGCCATTGCGCGCCGGCTCGGGCTGCCCCGCCGGATGGTCTCGCTGCTTGAAGGCGAGACCCTGTTCAACGATGTCGCCGCCTTCACCGCCTACCGCCTGGCGGTGGGGGCGGCCCTGACCGGGACCTTCGCCGCCAGTGAGCTGGCGCCGCGGCTGCTCTACACCGCCGTCGGCGCCCTCGCCATCGGCTGGCTGGTGGCGCTGGGCGTGATCTGGCTGCGCAAGCGCATCCACGATCCGATCGTCGCCAACACCCTCTCGCTGATGACCGCCTACGCCGCCTACATCCCGGCGGAGGCGGCCGGCACCTCCGGGGTGGTGGCGGTGGTCACCGCCGGGTTGATCCTCGGGCGGCGCGGACCGCGCATGGTCGACGCCGCCACCCGCGTGCAGGCGCAACAGACCTGGGCGCTGGTGCTGTTCATCCTCAATGGGCTGATCTTCCTGCTCATTGGCCTGCAGATCGGCCGCCTCGGCGCCGAACTCGTCCGGGTCGGGGAATGGGACCTGCTGATAGCCTCGGCGGGCATCGCCGGGGTGGTGGTGGTGGTGCGGGTGGTGCTGGTGTTCGCCAGCGCCTGGCTGGCGCGCCTGGTGCGCGGGTCGACGGCGCCGAGCTTTGGCTGGGATGAGACCATGTTCATCGCCTGGACCGGGATCCGCGGCGGCGACACCCTGGTCACCGCGCTCGCCTTGCCGCTCGTACTCGCCGACCACACCACGCCCTTCCCCGGTCGCCACGCCATCCTGGTGGTCTCCTTCACCGTCATCCTGGTCACCCTGGTGCTGCAGGGCGCCACCTTGCGTCCACTGCTGCGCCGCTCGTGCATCGCCGATGACGGTACCGAGGCGGAAGAGGACCGGCTGGCGCGGAAGGAGCTGTCGCAGGCCGGCATCGCGCGCCTGGCGGCGATCGCCAGCGCCCGCCGCATCCCCGAGGAGCTGGCGGCGCAGCTGCAGATCCACCACCACATGCGCCGGCACGTGCGTTCGGGCGCGGAGACCTACGCCGAGAGCGTCGGCTCCTCGATCATCGCCACCCACCTCCTCGACATCAACCGCCAGGTGCTGCGCGCCGAGCGCGACAGCGTGCTCAGTCTGCGCGACCGCGGCCTGATCGGCGACGGCATCCTCGCCACCATCCAGCGCGAGCTCGACCTCGAGGAGCTGGTGATGTCGCGCAAGGCCGAGGAGGCCTGACCTGCCGGCCCAGCTTGTCCTGCGGCGGCGAGCGGATCCAATCACGGGGTGCGCTTGTAGGCGCGCAGGAGCAGCGGTGGAACCAATCAAACGACCGGAGGAACTGCAGGAGGAGTACCGCGCGCGCATGGCCAAGCTGGAGGCCGAAGGCGAGCAGCGGCGCAAGCTCCTGATCACCTACTGGACCTGGGTGGCCGCCGGCCTCGGTCTGCTCGCGGGGGTGGTCAACTACGCCGGGCTGGCCTGGGGCATTTGCCTGCACATGGCGTACTGCGCCGTGATGGCCTACCTGCTGCTCCGCTTCCACCGCGGCCACCTCACCGGCATCATCGTCTCCACCATCGGCAACGGCATCATCGGCAGCATCTACCTCAGCTACCACCCCATCCTCGGGCCCGTCGCCTTCAATCCCTTCGGCCTGCTCGCCTTCAGCGTGGTCGGTGGCATCATCGGCATCGGCATGAAGCTCGATCGCGGTCACCTCTAGCGCGGCGCGCGGCGCGCGGCGCGCAGCGGGGCAGAGCGGCAGCGGGGAGAGCCTACGGGCGGCGTTGGCCGGCGGCCTGGTATTCCGCCAGGAAGGTCAGGACATCGATCGGTTTGTCATGCCCGGCGTAGAAGATGCGCAGCGTCGGCAGCTGGCGCAGGGCCTCGGCGTCCGGGCAGCGCCTGGGCAGCGACACCAGCTGCAGGGTGGGCAGCGCGGCGAGCGGGGCGAGCGAACGCAGCTTGGTGCAGTTGTTGAGGTGGATCGCGGTAAGCGGCATGCCGGCGAGCGGCGCGAGGTCCTCGACCTCGGTCAGGCCGAGCTGGAGCCACTGCAGCGGCATGCCGGCGAGCGCCGCGATCGAGGTCACCGGGCAGTGCCAGAGATTGAGCCGGCGAATGGGCATGCCCTTGAGCACCTCGAGGTCGCGCAGAGTGCTGTCGGCGGCGCTGAAATCGGTCAGCGCCAGGCCGGCGATTGGGGCAAAGTCGGCGGCGCTCACTCCTTCGAGGAAGAGCTCCTGCAGCGGCATGCCGCGCAGGCCGGCGAGCGAGGTCACCGGGCAGTGCCAGAGGTTGAGCCGGCGCAGCGGCATGCCCTTGAGCGGGGCGAGGTCGCGCAGCTTGGTGCCGGCGAGGTTGAGGTACTCCAGCGGCATGCCCTTGAGCGGGCCGAAGTCCTCGCACGGGATGCCATCGAGGTCGAGGTCGCGCAGCGGCATGCCCTTGAGCGGGGCGAGGCTGACCAGCGGATTGCCGGCGATCTGCAGCACCTCCAGGCGCAAACGAGCGAGCGGCGCCAGATCGCTGATGCCGCACTTGACCATGCGCAGCTCGATCAGCGGCAGCCCGGCGAGCGGCGCCAAGCTGGCGGCCTTGACGCTGTGCATGATGAGCCGG
>JAYVMM010000084.1:0-3572 GCA_043758975.1 Planctomycetota bacterium
GGGCGCGCGGGCTGCGCGTCTGCCTGTTCCACTACCCGCCCATCCCGCCGGGGCGGAGCGCCAGCCGCTTCACCCCGCTGATCGAGGCCGCCGGCGCGAGCTTCTGCATCTACGGCCATCTTCATGGGCAGGGGCTCGGCGCCGCCAAGGTCGAGGGCAGCTGGAACGGGGTGACCTACCGCTGCACCAGCTGCGACCAGGTCGACTTCAGCCCGCTGCGCATCATCGACCTGCCAGGAGCCTGAGCGCTCCTCGCAGCAGCGCAGCGCTCACAGCGGGAAGCCGCGCGCCAGATCGTCGAGCACCAGCACCCAGTCGCAGCCCTCGCCCGCGCTCGGCGGGGTGAAGGTGCGCCTGAGGGTGCGTGCGCAGACCTCCGTAACCGCGGAGGCGCCGGTGCGCGGATCGTACCACGCCGCGCGCAGCTGCTCACCGGCGAGGCGCTCGAGCTCGACGGTGAAAGCCCGCCCGGCGGCGCTGTAGATGATGGCGTAGGAGCCATCCTGGTCGCGCCCGGCCTGGCAGTGCGCGCTGTTCACCAGCGCCTCGCCGACGAGCAGCGCCTGGTCGGGGATGCGGGTCAGGTAGGGACGGGAGGTGAGCAGGCGGCGCGCGTGGCGCACCTGGTCGGCGCCTGGCAGCGTGAGCGCCTTCTCCCACGGCGTGCGTGCGAAGGTCACCGGCGCACGCGCGCTGGAGAGGAACTGCCAGATATCGTGGCAGCCATAGGTGTGGCCGCAGGCCCCCGCGAGCAGCGCCCACCACAGCTCCTTGCGCACATCCCACTGGTCGAGCCAGCCGTTGTCCGGCTTGAAGTCGTTGGGATGGTCCTCGTAGCCGGCCTCGCCGTCGAGGCAGGGCTTCGCCGGTTCGCGGGCGTAGTCGCGCGCGATCATCGCATAGCAGTCGCGGTCATGGCGGTGGCCGGACTGCAGCATGTTGAAGTCCAGCCACGGCTCATCGTGCAGCCACTGCCCCGAACTCGCGCTGCCGCAGGGGTGGAAGGTCATGAGATGCGCGCCGCCGTCGCCGGCCTTCAGGCCCTCCGCCATGGCGCGCATGAGCGCGCGCTGGTGCTCATTCTCGAGCGGGCGGTCGCCGCCGAGGATCCACACGAGATGCGCCGCGCGGTAGCGGCGCCCGAGGAATTCACCGTAGGTGCGTGCATTCTCCTGGGTGAAGATCTCCGGCCCCATGCCCCACTTCTTGTTCCACTTGTCGCCCCAGGTCGGCAGCAGCGCGACGACCAGGCCGAGGGCGTTGGCGCGCTTGACCACCCAGTCGACATCCTGGAAGTAGCCCTCGTCGGGGCGGGCGGGGTCGTTGTCGGCGAGCGGAAAGTGGCCGTAGACATTGGCCTCGCTCAGGCCGCCGAACTCCGCGAGCGCCACCGCCTGGATGACGGTGAAGCCCTTGGCCGCGCGGTCGGCGAGATAATCCGCGGCCTGATCGCGGCTCAGGCGGTGGAAGAGCTCCCAGGCGGTGTCGGCGAGCCAGAAGAACGGCGCGCCGTGCTCATCGACCAGAAAGCGGCGGTTGGCGCTGACGCTGATGGCGGGCATGGTGAGCTCCCCCCTATCCCTACCCCATCCTGCCCGCAGAGCCAGCGCGGCGTCCACTCATGGCCCGCCCGCCAGCCAACCTGCAGGGCGTCTAGCCCAGCTGGGTGCGTCCAAGGCGATCGAGCGCGGCGCGGTACATCAGCGGTCCTGGGGCCTCAAGGCCGGTCCAACGGCTGAACTGGCCGAGCGCCTGGCTGATCAGCATGTCCAGCCCGCTCACCGTGCGCGCGCCAACGAGCTGGGCGTCCTTGAGCAGGCGGGTCTCGAGCGGGTAGTAGACCGAATCGAACACCACGCTGTCCCGGCGGTGGGACGCCGCCGGCCACGGGCTCTCATCGCCCTGGCCCATGCCCACCGCCGTGCCGTTGACCAGCACATCGTAGGCGATCTTCTGCGCCTCGGGATAAGTGAGGGCGTTCGCGCCGATCTCGGAAGCGAGCTCCTGCGCGCGGTCGAGCGTACGGTTGGCGATCACCACGCTGGCGCCGCGCTCAGCCACCGCCACCGCGATCGCCCGACTCACCCCGCCGGCGCCCAGCACCAGCACCGTGCGCCCGCTCAGGGAGGCGATCTCCCCTTCCAAGCAGCGCACTACCGCGAGAGCGTCGGTGTTGGCGCCCACCGCGTGCAGGTCCTTGTCGCGGTAGACGGTATTCATCGCGCCGATGCGCGCGGCCTGCGCCTCGACCCCGTGCATCAGGGTGAGCAGTGCGGACTTGTGCGGGATGGTGATCGACAGCCCCGCCACCCGCGCGCCGAAGGCGCGCCAGAATGCCGGTGCGTTCTCGACCCGGAACGGCACGTAGACCGCGTCGAGGTGGTGGTGGATGAATGCGGTGTTGTGGATCAGCGGGCTGAGCGAGTGCGCCACCGGGCTGCCGATGACGCCATAGACCTTGGTGTGCTCGGACTGGCTGCGCACGCGGTAGAGGTCGATGAGCTCCTCGACGGTGGGCTGCCCGGGCGCCGAGCCCTGGTCGTCAGCCAGGCGGGCGAAAGCGAAGTGCCCGCCCCAGACGCCAGCGAGCAGGCGCGAGGCGATGCCGTGCTCGCCCATGGCGATCGCCACCAGCGGTCCGCCCGGGCCATGGTCGCGGTAGAGGTCGGCGATGACCGCGAGGTCGGCGCCGTCGCCGGCGCGCACCGCGATCTTGGCCACCGCGGCGCCGTGGCGGCGCATCTCGCGCACGCGGTCGTCGAGGTCCTCGCCCATACCCTCGAAGTCATGGTAGCTGAGGATCAGCTGCGTCCCCGCCGGCAGGACCTCGAGCCCGTGCTGGCGCAAGGCGGTGAAGTGCGCGAGCTCGAGGTCGAGGTAGGCGGCACCGGCGACGCCGGCCTGGCGGTAGAGCGCGGCGCGCTCCTCCTCGCCGCCGCGCCACTCGCCGCCCTCGCTGGCATGGCGAATGGTGACCACCGCCGGCAGGGGCAGGCCCTTGAGCGCGGAGATGAGCTCCCCGGCCTGGGCTCCTTGCGCCAGGCAGCGGTCCAGGCGCAGCTCGACGAGGTCGGCCCCGGCGCTGCGCGCCTGAGCGGCCAGGCGGTGAAGCGCGGCGGCATCCGGAGCGGCAAGGGGCACCACTACCTGGGTCATGCCGGCGATTATGGCGCACCCGGGCGGCACTCCAACCGCTTCCCTGCCGACGGCTGTGTCCACAACCAATTGTGCGCCGGACGGCACCACCAGGGGCTGTTACAAGTTGAAATTAATGAACTCTTTTGTATTCTTTTGATTTCATGAAGTTGATGCAAAATGGGCGCGCCAGGTGGGGCTATCGAGGGCAACCGCCTACAGGTTGTTCCACTCCGGTAAGTTAACAATTCCATCACAACAGCTTGATGCGGACGCGCTTCTTCCCTTGTTTATCCGCCGGTGACGAGTGCTCAGTACATGGTGTATGCCCGGGTCTTATCCTCTGATCAGAAGAAGGATCTCGACCAGCAGACAGCGCCGAAGGACCTAACCCAACGGCGCCATTGAATTTTACATGGGGCAATATAGACTCCATT
>JAYVMM010000085.1:0-2893 GCA_043758975.1 Planctomycetota bacterium
CCCCGCAGGAGCGATGTCGCGGCGGCTCCAGGCGAGGACGCGCGCTGGTGCGGGGCTGGACCGGCAGGCACGCAAGTCCAGAGTTAAGGTCCGGGCTCCTCGCGTCATTCCCTGGTGGAAGCCATGCCCCCGACCCAGCGTGAACAGGTGCAGCAACTCTTCGTCCGCCACAGCGGACTGCTGCACGGCTTCATCGCCAGCCTGTGCGGCGACCTGGTGCTGGCCGAGGACATCCTGCAGGAGGTCTTCCTGGTGGTCACCGCCAAGGCCGCGGAGTTCCAGGTCGGCAGCGACTTCCCCGCCTGGGCGCGCGCCATCGCGCGCTTCAAGACCCTGGAGCTCCTGCGCAGCCAGCGCCGGGCGCGCGGCACCCTCTCGGAGGCAGCCATCGACCTGCTCGAGGCCGCGCAGCCGGATGCCGACGCCTGGGGCCGCCAGCGTGAAGCGCTGCACCGCTGCATGCAGCGCCTGACCCCGGCGCAGCGCCGCCTCGCCGAGTTCGCCTACCGCGACGGGCTCAGCCCCGCCGCCATCGCCGAGCGCCTGGCGCAGAGCGCCAACGTCATCCACGTCCTGCTCTCGCGCCTGCGCACCGCGCTGCGCGGCTGCGTGCTCGCGCGCCTCGGGGCGGAGGACTGGTGATGGGACGCGGCGAATTCCTCGCTTTGGTCGAAGGCTACCTGGCCGGCAGCCTCGATGCCGCCGCTCTCGCCGCGCTGGAGGCGGCACTGCTGGCAACGCCGCGGGCGCGCCGGCTGTTCACCCTCGCGGTGGGCCACGAGGTCCTGGTGCGCCAGTACGCCTTCGAGCAGCTCGATGCCGCTGCCGCGGTGCCTGCCGCGCCCGCAGCGCCCACCGCGCCCACCACAGCGAGGCCGCGTGCGTGGTGGCGCCAGCGCGCGGCACGGATGGCGGCGGCGGCACTGCTGCTGCTGGCGGTGGGGCTGCTCGCGTTGCTCCTGGTACCGGCGCGCGCGCTCGGCCAGCCTGCGGAGACGCCCCTCGCCCATCTCGTCGTCGTGCTGAGCAATGCCCAGGGCGCGAACGGCGGGCTGGTGCACCGCGACGCCGCGCGGTCGGGGCAGCGCTCTCCCGTGACCAGCGAGCAGGTGGGAAGCACGTCCGCAATGCCGCACCAGCTGCACCCCGGCATGGCCCTGCTCAGCGGCGACTCCCTGGTCGTCCCGCCCGGCGCTTCCGCCGAGCTGCGCTTCGACCGCGAGGACACCACCATCAGCGTGAGCGGCGGCAGCCAGGGCGCCAAGCTCCTCCTCGACGAGGGCACCGACGGGATCCAGCTCTTGCTCGCGAGCGGGCGCCTGGACGCCACCGTGGCGCACCAGGCCGCCGGGCGCCATCTCGCCATCGGCACGCACGAGGCCGCAGTGACGGTGATCGGCACCCGGCTGATGGTCAGCAGCGACGAGGCGCGCACGGTGATCGCGGTGCACGAGGGCCGGGTCGCGGTGCGCGCCGGCGGCGCCAGCGCCGAGATCGCTGCTGGCGAGCGCGCCGAAGTCGGCCCCGGCACGCCCCTGGCGGTGGGCCGCGTGCCGGCGCTGACCTGGAGCGATCGCCGCCCCATCGGGCTGATGATGCTGTGCACCGCTTCCCCCCTCTGGAAGGGCAATCCGCGCGGCTGGTTCAACGACCCCGTGCTCAACCTCGAGGGCGCGGAGGGGCAGGCCGATTTCAATCAGCGCTGCGACCAAGTGCTCGAGCGCACCATCGCCAAGCTGCGCGCCATGGATGCGCAGGGGGTGGTGTTCTGGGACCTCGAAGGGCGCGAGCTGCCGCTCGGCTACCTCGGCGATCCGCGCCTGCTCGCGCGCGCAGCGCCGGAGATGGAAGAGCATTGCGACCGCATGTTCGCCCGCCTGCGCGCCGCCGGCTTCGCGGTCGGGGTGGCGGTGCGCACCCAGGAGGTGCAGCTGGTGTCCTCGCCGCCGCGCGCCGTGCACCTGCTGGCGGTGCACGACCCCGAGCGCGTGGTCGCCGCCAAGATCAGTTACGCGCGCGCGCGCTGGGGCGCCACCATCTTTCCGCTGCTCGGCGGCGCCGGCGAGCTGGGCATGGGCGAGCTGTGCCGGCGCGTGCTCGCGGACCAACGCGCCAGCGCACCTGCGGTCCTGCTGATGCCGGTGGCCGACAGCGAGGATGCCTACCGCTGGTGCGCGCCGTGGCAGGATCCGGCTGCCCCGGTGGCCGCCACCCCCGCGGCTGCGCGCCGCGCCATCCCCGGCGCCTTCGCGGTGTGGAAGAGCCTTGAGCTGCTCGACCTCGAGCGCGACCGCGAGGGGCTGGTGCAGGCGGTGGCGGCGGGCGACATCATGACCTTCCGCGCCTGGTACGATGACCCCACCCACCCGCTGCTGCAGTCCATCCTCAGTGCCGGCGCCGCCCTGCGCCGGCAACCCCAGGCGCCGCCGCGCTGATGCGCGCCGACGCCCCTCCAGGACCGTACCATGCCGACCTCACCCCGTCCTCCCGCCGCCCTCGACCGCCGCCAGCTCCTGCGCGCCGGCGCCGCCGTCCTCGCGCTGCCCTGGCTCCAGAGCCTGTGCGCTGCCGAGCCGCCCGCGCGCGCCGCCGCCCCGCCACGGCGGCTGGTGGTGGTGTGCACCGCCTTCGGGCTCTACGGGCCGTCCTTCTTCCCGGAGGCGCCGGGGAGAGCCTACCCGGCGAGCGAGTACACCGGCGTGCTCGGCGAGCTGCGCGAGCGCTTCACGGTGTTCTCCGGCATCTCGCATCCCGAGATCGGCGGCGACCACGCCTCCGAAGCCTGCTTCCTGAGCGGGGCCAAGCACCCCACCGCGGGCGGCTTCCGCAACAGCGTCTCGCTCGATTACCTGGCCGCCAGCCACGTCGGCAGCGCCACCCGCTTCCCGCTCCT
>JAYVMM010000086.1:0-2271 GCA_043758975.1 Planctomycetota bacterium
CGCCTCCAAGCGCAAGTGCAATTGGGTACGCGAGAGCGTCGGCAAGAAACTCTCCACCTACATCGCCACCCCGCAATGGCAGCGCTACGCAGCCGGGGAGGTCAACATCTACTCGGAGCCGGAGGCGGCGGACATCCCCAAGATCCTCGCCCGCGGCGACACCGTATGGGCGGTCAATGCCGGATATGGCGCCGGGCCCTATGTCGATGCCCCCGGCTACGGCGGCTGCTCGATCGTATGGATGAACTGGAAGATGAAGACCGGCGGTTGGCAGTTCTGGGACTGCTGCTATTGGGTCGATACCCAGAACCGCAAGCACCGCGTGAAGGGGCGCTGGCAGAAGGACATGACCTTCGCCGAGATCAACGCCAACCCGCGCAAGTACCTCACCGACCTCTGGCACGACCCGCTCAATTTTGACGAGAGCCGCAAGCAGGGCTACCCGCTCGGCGATTCCATCCGCATCAACGGCGATGGGCTGCTCTACTATCCCGGGCATGACCTCGGCATCGACGGCCCGATCGCCAGCTATGCACTGAAGTCGCTGCGCCGCGGCGCGCAGGATTACGAATACCTGTGGCTGCTGCAGCAGGCCGGCAAGGGCACCGAGAGCGACGCCATCGTGGCCACGGTATGCCCGGCCGATGGCGTCTGGAGCGAGGATGCCGAGGCCTGGGAGCAGGCCCGCCTGCGGCTGGCGAAGCTGCTCGACCACTGAAATCGCGCGCGCACCGACGCAGAGAGCGTCATTCCCGACCGCCATCCCGCACCATCCGGCGCTCCGCCGCCGGACCGCCTTCGCCCGAGGAGTCCTCCCATGCAGACGCCCGGATCCTGGCTGGTGCTGCCGATGCTGCTGCTCGGCGCCGTGGCGGTACAGGCCGCCGACAAGGAGGTGGTGTTGAAGGGGGCGCTGGTGTGCGACGGGATGAATTCGCCCACCGCGCAGCATGTCCGCGTGCTGCTGGCGGTGGACGGCAGCCCGGCGATCGCTGCGGTGGTGAAGAAGATCATGGATGACTTCTATCCGGACAAGGGCCTCGACGCGCCGGCGGCGCTCAAGCTCCAGACGCAGTTCGACACCCGGCTGAAGTTCTACCTCGCACCCGACTCTCCGGCGGCGCCCCCGCCCGGCATGGAAAATCCGGGGCCGAAGCACTACTGCCACACTGCCACATGGCCTTCCCCTACGCGGTCACCGGCACCATCTCCGAACGGGACGGCAGGAAATGGATCAGGGCGACCCGCTTCGAGGCCCTCGGCGAGAACCTGCACTATCCGGAGAAGATGCTGCGGCCCGATGCGCCCTTCCTCATGCCGGACCACAAGCCGCTGGTGTGCTGAGCATCAGCGCCGGCCTGTGCTGAGCATCAGCGCCGGCCTGACCCTCACCTGCATCAAGATCCCCGCCGGCAGCTGCATGATGGGCGAGCACATCTTTGTCGCCACCCGCTACCTCGAGCAGACCCCCCGCCTGTGCCAGCTGACCAAGCCGTACTACTTGTCTGAGAGCCCCATCACCCAGGAAATCTGGGAAGCGGTGATGGGCGATAACACGAGCAAGGACAAGAATGCGAAATTGCCGGTCGAGGACGCCCCGTTCCCGCAGATCGAGAAGTTCTGCGCCGCCCTGGCGGAGAAGACCGGGCATGCGATCAGGCTCCCCACCGGTGCGGAATGGGAGTACGCCGCCCGCGTCGGCACCTCCAACCCGGGCCTGGTGGAGCGCTACAAGGACCAGGCGCTGCTGCGCGACGACGCCAAGATCCCCTTGCCGGTCAAAGCGAAGAAGGCGAATGCGTGGGGCATCTATGACCTCTTCTCCCCTTGGTGGGAGCTCACCAGCGATGCCGAGCGGTACCCGGGGTGGAAGGCTGAGGTCGACCCCTCGTACCCGGCGGTGGCGGGCGGCAAGCACATGCTGCTGGGGGTGATCGGCGGCGGCTGGACCATCAGCGAACGCGAGTTCGAGAGCAATTCGGGCTATGCGCCGAAGAAATTCCGCATTGCCTTCGACGGCGATCCGCCGGCCAAATAATCCCTGCTCAAGTCCGCTGAGGGGCTGCCGATACTCGCCGTGGGCCAGGCGCCCCGGTCCCGCGGTCAGGAGCTCGCCATGAATACCTCAGCCCTCTCCAGCGCGCCCTCCGATCTGGTCGCGACCATGGTCGCGGCGCAAATGGTCGGTGCCGGCGGGGGCGCCGATGGCGCCGCCGCCATGACCCAGGCGGGCGATTCGCTGGCGATCAGCGCCCAGGCCCTCGCCATGCT
>JAYVMM010000087.1:0-3138 GCA_043758975.1 Planctomycetota bacterium
GCCGCCAGCATCACGCCTGTACCCGCACCCGCACCGGCGGCGCCCAGCTCCAGCCCCCACCTGGGCGACTTCTCCAGCGACGGGACCAGCGTGCGCACCGGAGTGCGCTGGAGCCTGGCGGTGCGGCCCGAGCCCTACCCCGCCGACCCCTACGATCCCGACTGCTTCGCTCTCGAGCTCGAGGTCACCGCTCCCGACGGCGCCATCACGCGCTATGCCGGCTTCCATGATGAACCGGTGCGCGCGCTCGATCGCGGCGACCGCGAGGAGACCGTGGGCGCCGGCGCCGCCCGCTTCCTGGTGCGCTGGCGCGCGCGCCTGCCCGGGGTGCACCGGTTGCGTCTGAGTGCGCACTGGGCCGGCCAGCCGCCGCTGATCGTCGCGCTGCCCGACCTCTTCGCGAGTGGCCCGGCGTGGGACGACATCGCGCGCGTCGATGCCGCCG
The DNA here is from genome assembly GCA_043758975.1 of Planctomycetota bacterium. Lineage (GTDB taxonomy): Bacteria > Planctomycetota > UBA11346 > UBA11346 > UBA11346 > BOG-1363. Next base: position 446 of record JAYVMM010000087.1, read on the forward strand.
ACCACCGCTTCTTCAGTGCCGGCGGCAACTTCGTGTGGCCCGCCGGCTGCAGCCTCAACTCCACCTACGACACCCGCAGCCATGGCGCGCTCGCGACCACGCTCACACCCGACCGCGGGGTGTTCACGCGCATGGACTTCCTCGAGCGCCTCGCCGCCGGCGGCGCCACCGGCTGCGAGGTCTGGCTCAGCCCGTGGAACCTCGGTCTGGAATGGTGCCCGGACTGGCCGGGTTTCCGCGGCGCCGGGCGCTACCACCCGGGTCACGCCGCCGACTTCGACCGCCTGCTCGCGCGCGCCGAGCAGCTGCACATGCGCATCAACATCAGCCTCTTCAACCACGGTATGGCGCGCGATGGCACTGGAGCCGAGGACGACTGGTGCCACCACCCCTATGCGATCGAGACCGGCGGCTGGCTCGAGTCGCCGAGCGGGCTGTTCACAGACGCGCGTGCCTTCGCCTACCAGCGCCGCCTATTCCGCTATCTGGCGGCGCGCTACGGCGACAGCCCGGCGCTGCTCGGCTGGAAGCTGTGGGCGGAGGTCAACCTCGCGCATGCGCCGCTGGACGCGGTGATCGACTGGCACGCGCGCGCCAGCGCCGCCCTCGCCGCGCTCGACCCCTGGCAGCATCCCATCACCTCGCACTGGTGCGGCGACTGGGACTCGACTGAGCGCCGCACCGCCGCCCTGCCCGGCATCGGCTACCTCACTATCGACGCCTACAAGGGCGACGGCACCGCGATCGCCGACCTGCTGTGCGCGAGCACCCGCGACCCCCTGCGCCCGCAGCTCGGCCTCGCCGGCCTGGGCAAGCCGGTGCTGGTGACCGAGTACGGCGGCAGCACCGGCGGCACCGCGCGTCCGCGCATGGCGGTCGAGCACGCCATCGGCCCATGGGCGGGGCTGGTGTCGGGCCATGCCGGCGCGCCCATGCTGTGGTGGTTCGAGTGGATCGACCAGGAGGACCGCTTCGGCGTCTACGGCGCGGTCAACCGCTTCATCGCCGGCGAAGACCTGCGCGGCGCCGACGCCCGCTGCGTCGCCCCCGTGCCCTCGGGGCCCGACCAGCTGTGGTGCCGGGCGTGGTCGCGGCCCGGACGCCTGCTCGGCTATCTGCTCGACCAGGCCTGGGGCCTGGGCCGGGGCGAGCGCGAGCTCAGCGGGGTGGCGGTCGCCATCGCCGAGAATGCCCATCCCGGCACCTTGGCGGTAGAATGGTGGGATGCCGATCTCGGCACCCTGCTCGCGCGCACGCAGCTGGTGCATGAGGGCGGGCCGCTGGTCCTGCACCCGCCCCCCTTCCGCCGCCATCTTGCCTTCAAGCTGATGCGCCTGGGCGGCGCCGGGCTGTGAGCGCAGCGGAGCAGCCACCTGTACCGCCACCTCTGGCGCAAGCGCCAGGGGCGGGCGCCCGGATTCAGAAACTCCGGCTCCGGGTTCACTCTCTCCAGCAGGCCGACGGTAGCACCTGCATGCCCAGGATGCCGAGCGAACCATGAGCGCGCCCCACCCTCTCTCCCATTGCGCCGACCGCGCCCGGCTTCTGACCGGCGCTCTCGCCCTCGGCCTGGCGCTGTTCCTGGCGGGCGCGGGCGCGGGTCGGGCCGCCGCCGCCGAGGAGCCGCTGTCCTACAACCGCGATGTCCGTCCGATCATCGCCGAGACCTGCTTCAAGTGCCACGGCCCCGACAAGGCCATCCGCAAAGGGAAGTTCCGCCTCGACGAGCGCGAGTCCGCGCTCGCCAAGCAGGTGTTCGTACCTGGCAACCCGGCGGAAAGCGAGCTGGTCAAGCGCATCAACACCGCGGACCAGGACGATGTCATGCCGCCGCCCACCGCGGTGCATCACCTCAGCGCGGTGCAGAAGCGCATCCTCGAGCGCTGGATCGCCGAGGGCGCGGTCTACCAGCCGCTGTGGTCCTACATCGTGCCCACCCAGCAGCCGCCGCCGGCGGTCGCCGATCCGGCGTGGGCGGAGAACCCCATCGACGCCTTCATCGCCGAGCGCCTGGCGAGCGAGAAACTGCCCCCCGCGCCGGAGGCCGACCGCGCCACCCTGCTGCGCCGCCTGAGCCTCGACCTCATCGGCCTGCCGCCCTCGCCCGAGGAGGTCGCCACCTTCCTCAGTGATGCGGCGCCGGATGCCTATGCCAAGCAGGTCCGCCGCCTGCTCGCCTCGCCCCACTACGGCGAGCGCATGGCGGTGCCCTGGCTCGACCTGGTGCACTTCGCCGACACCGTCGGCTTCCATGGCGACCAGAACCAGAACGACTTCCCCTACCGCGATTGGGTCATCGCCGCCTTCAACCGCAACCTGCCCTTCGACCGCTTCACCACCGCCCAGCTCGCCGGCGACCTGCTGCCGGACGCCGACGAGGGCACGCGCATCGCCTCCGGCTTCAATCGCCTCACCATGATGACGCGCGAAGGCGGCGCCCAGCCCCGGGAGTACCTCGCCAAGTACACCGCCGCGCGCGTGCGCACCCTGGGCGGGGTATGGCTGGGCTCGACCCTAGGCTGCTGCGAATGCCACGACCACAAGTACGATCCCTGGAAGACGCGCGACTTCTACCGCTTCGGCGCTTTCTTTGCCGATCTCACCCAGTGGGGCGTCTACGCCGACTACGGCTACACCAAGAACCCCGACCTCGCCGGTTTCAACAACGACTTCCCCTTCCCGCCCGAGCTGGC
>JAYVMM010000088.1:0-4850 GCA_043758975.1 Planctomycetota bacterium
CTTCAGTGACCAAGCTGATCGGGCCCGCGCTGATCGCGCTGGTGCCCGCCGCCGGCCTGCTGGGCGGAGTGTTCGCCGGCGGCTGGCGCTTCATCCCCCAGCTCTATGCCGTGGCCCTGGTGCTGATGGCGGGCGCGGTGTGGGCGTGGTCGCCGCGTCCCGACCGCCGGCCCGGCTCGGGGCGCACCATTAAAGCGATGCTCGCCCCCTTGGCCAACCTGCGGGTGTGGCGTTTCGGGCTCTACTACGTGGTGGTCTTCGGCGCCTATGTCGCGCTCTCGCTGTGGCTGCCCAACTACTACCACGAGGTCTACCAGCTGCCGATGGCGAGCGCCGCCCTGATCACCACCCTCTTCATCTTCCCCGCCAGCCTGCTGCGCCCGTTGGGCGGCTGGCTCTCGGACCGCTACGGCGCCCGCCCGGTGACCTACGCCACCTTCATCATCATGCTGCTGGCGTCGATCCCGCTCGCCCTGCCCTCCGATGCCATCCACCTCGACGTCGCCACCTTCACCGTGCTGACCACCGTCCTGGGCATGGGCATGGGTATCGGCAAGGCCTCGGTCTACCGCTACATCCCCGACTACTTCCCCAGCGACGTCGGCGCGGTCGGCGGCTTGGTCGGGAGCATCGGCGCCCTCGGCGGCTTCGTCCTGCCGCTGATGTTCGGCTATCTGCAGCTGTACACCGGACGTCCGGAGAGCTGCTTCATGGCCATGACCGCACTGATCATCATCACCCTGATTTGGCTGCATACGGTGGTGCTCGGCATCCACCGGCGCGCGCGCGCCACCAGCCCCCTCGCCACCTCCGACCCCACCACGGTCTGAGCCCAGCCGGCATCCCGGGCCGCGCGCCGCCGTCATGGCCACACCTCCTGCCAGCGCTGCTTCCGTCGTTCTTGCCGCGCCCACCGGCCCCGCAAGCTCGCGCACCATTTGCTGCTACTGCGGCACCGGCTGCGGCATCGTCATTGAGCGTGATCGGCGCGGGTCGCTCAGCCTGCGCGGCGATCCCGACCACCCGACCAACCGCGGTATGCTGTGCTCGAAGGGTAAGACCCTGCTGCACGTAGTGGCGGCGCGCGAACACCGCCTGCTCCACCCCCAGGTGCGCCTCGAGCGCGCGTTGCCCTTGGCGCAGACCTCGTGGAAGGCGGCCCTCGCCCACGTCGCCGGCACCTTCTCGCGCATCATCGCCGAGCACGGCCCGGACGCGGTCGGCTTCTACTGCTCCGGGCAAATGCTGACCGAGGAGTACTACCTCATCAACAAGCTGGTCAAGGGCTTCCTCAAGACCAACAACCTCGACACCAACTCGCGCCTGTGCATGTCCTCGGCGGTGGCCGGCTACAAGCAGACCCTGGGTGCGGACAGCCCGCCGATCAGCTACGACGACATCGAGCAGTGCGACACCTTCCTGGTCGCCGGCGCCAACCCCGCGTGGGCGCACCCCATCCTGTGGCGGCGGGTCGAGGCGCGCCGCCAGGCGCACCCGGAGGGGCGCATCATCGTGGTCGATCCCCGCCGCACTGCGAGCTGCGCTGCCGCCGACCTCCACCTCCAGATCACCCCGGGTACCGATGTCGCGCTGCATCTCGGGCTGGCGCGCCGCATCCACGAGCTCGGCGGTGTCGATGGCGATTTCGTCGCCGTCCATGTCGAGGGCTGGGCGGAGCTGCAGGCCGCTTTCGCCCCCTACACCCTCGCGCACACCGCTGCGGTCTGCGGCCTGAGTGCCGAGGACATCGACCAGGCCGCGTCCTGGCTGGTGGGTGGGCGGCGCTTCCTCTCGCTGTGGACCATGGGTCTGAATCAGAGCTCGGTCGGCGTCGACAAGAACACCAGTCTGATCAATCTGTCGCTCATCACCGGGATGATCGGCAAGCCTGGCTGCGGGCCGTTCAGCCTCACCGGGCAGCCCAACGCGATGGGCGGGCGCGAGGTCGGCGGCATGGCCAACCTCGCTTCGGCGCACCGCGACCTCGCCGATCCCGCGCACCGCGCCGAGATCGCGCGCCATTGGGGGGTGGACGAGGTGCCGGCGGCGCCCGGCCTGACCGCGGTGGAGATGTTCCGCGCCCTGCGCAGCGGGCGCATGAAGGCGGTGTGGATCATCGCCACCAACCCGGTGGAATCGCTACCCGACGCCTGGGAGGTCGAGGAGGGGCTCAAGGCCGCCGAGCTGGTGGTGGTGCAGGACATCCATCCCACCGCCACATCGCAGTTCGCCCATGTCGTACTGCCGGCGGCGACCTGGCTCGAGAAGGCCGGTACCATGACCAACTCCGAGCGCCGCATCTCGCTGCTCACCCCGCGCATCGAACCGCCGGGCGAATGCCTGAGCGACAGTGAGATCGTCTGCCGCTTCGCCGCCATCATGGGCTGGCAGAGCTCCTTCGCCTACGCCGGTGCGGCGGAGGTCTTCGCCGAGCATGCCGAGCTGACGCGCGGGCGCGACTGCGACCTCAGCGGTCTGTCGCACGCGCGCCTGGCCACCGCCTCCTTCCAGTGGCCGGTGCCCACACCTGACCATCCCGGCACGCCGCGGCTGTTCGTCGACGGCGTCTTCACCACCTTGTCCGGGCGGGCGCGGCTGAAGGCTCCGGTGTTCACCCTGCGTACCGATGCCCTGACCCCGGAGCTGCCGCTGATCCTCACCACCGGGCGCCTGCGCGACCAGTGGCACACCATGACTAAGACCGGGAAGGTGGCCAAGCTGCGCAACCACGAGCCATCGCCCTTCTGCGAGATCCATCCCGAGGACGCGCAGGCGCGCGGCATCGGCGCCAACGACCTGGTGGTGGTGGGCAATACCCGCGGCGAGGTCCAGGTGCGCGCCGAGATCACCGCATCGATCAAACGCGGGGTGGTCTTCCTGCCCATGCATTGGGGACGCCAGCTCGGCGGCGAGCGCGGGCGCACCAATAACCTCACCAGCCCGCGCTTCGACCCGGTCTCCAAGGAGCCCGACCTCAAATTCTCCGCTGTCCAGGTCCGCCGCCATGTGCCGCCGCGGCGGCGCATCGTCATCATCGGTGGCGGCGCAGCGGCACGCGCCTTCGTCGAGGCCCACCAGCGCCTGCGTTTGGAGGACGACATCAGCATCTTCGGCGAGGAGCCGCATCCGATCTACAACCGCGTGCTGCTGCCGCACTTCATCAGCGGGCACAACACTTTCGAGAGCATGGTCACCGCCACCCCAGAGGAGCTCGCCAGCAGGCGTGTACGCTTCCGCCCGGGGGTGCGCATCGCCCGCATCGACCGCGCCGAGCGCGCGGTGGTCGACGCCGAGGGTGCTCGCCATCCCTATGATGTGCTGATCCTCGCCACCGGCAGCCGCCCGGCGCGCCATTACCAGGGACCGATGCCGCGCGCGGGGGTCTACGGCCTGCGCAAGCACTCCGACGCCGAGGCCATCCGCGACCAGACCGGCCCGGGAAGCAGGGCGGTGATCGTCGGCGGCGGGGTGCTCGGTCTGGAACTGGCCGACGCCTTGCGTCACACCGGCACTGCCGTCACCCTCCTGCAGCGCAGCGACCGCCTGATGGGGCGCCAGATCGATGCCAAGGCCGCCGCCTACCTTGCCCAGGCCATCGTCGCCCAGGGCATCGCCGTGCGCTTCGGCGCCGATGTCGATGAGCTGGTCGGGAGCGCGCGGGTGAGCGGGGTCACGCTCAAGGGCGGCGAGATCCTGCCCTGCGAGGTGGTGATCTTCGCCACCGGCACCGCGCCCAACGCCGAGCTCGCGCGCACGGCGGTGCTCGCCTGTTCGACCGGGGTGATCGTCGACGAGCATCTTCAGACCAGCGATCCGAGCATCTTCGCCATCGGCGAGGTCGCCGAACTGCGCGGCCTGACCGCTGGCACCACTGCCGCCGCCGAAGTGCAGGCCTTCCACCTCGCGGAATACCTGCGCGGCAACCTGCATTCGCCCTGCCCCGATCCGGTCAATGCCAACATCCTCAAGGTGCGCGGGGTCCAGCTCGCCGCGGTCGGCACTCCCGACGAGGGTCCTGGGGTCAGCGCGGTCACCCTCGACGACTCCGGCAGCGGGATCTACCAGAAATGCCTGATCAAGGACGACCGGCTCATCGGCGTCATCATGTTCGGCGACACCGGCCTCTTCGCCGACTACCGCGACCTGATCGCGAGCGGGATCGAACTGGAGGACATGCGCGCCAGCCTGCTGCGCCCATCCACCGAGGTGAAGCGCGTCGAGGGCAAGCTGGTGTGCTCGTGCAACCAGATCGGGCAGACCACCATCGAGCGGGCGATTCTCGAGCAGGCGGTCCAGGGCGCGTGCGAACTGACCACGGTGTGCGCGGCGACCCGGGCGGGAACGTCGTGCGGAAGCTGCCGCCCGGAGGTGCAGAAGCTCATCCGTGCGCGCTCGCCGGCGCCGGCGCCGGTCGAGGGAGCTGCGCGCAGCGGCCCGCCTCTGCTGGCGCGGTGATCCGGCGAGCGGGGCAGCGACCCCCACCTTCGGCGACCATCTATCATCCAGCGTGGTATCGGTGAATTCCCGCGGCGCCCTCCAAGGGCGACCACATCATAATCGTGGGCTCTGGACTTGGAAACCGGATTCAGAAAAGCGTCCGGAATGATTTCCAATATTCGTCGATCAGCAGCGCAATGCAATTTCGTCGATAATATTTTCGGTGCGCCGGGATAGGAGCAGCCGATAAGGCTGAGTACAAATGAAGTGTAAGTCTTCATGTCGCCAATTGCCCGACTTCAGGCGACTAGCAAATCCGATGTACGGGGAGGTAACAACCCGTGCTCTGCTCGGACGTAAACGCCATGGCCGCTTCGGTTGCCGTTGAACCGAGTGGGAGCGATCAGCATGGC
>JAYVMM010000089.1:0-1970 GCA_043758975.1 Planctomycetota bacterium
AGGTTTCATTTGTTTGAGGCGCTTTCGGATCTGTTGGATTATTCCCAAGCGGGAACTTTAGCAATCCGCAGCTATGTGTCAATATTATTTATTTACAGGACCTTATCCCAGGCCGCCAACCGCTGCGCCAACGGCGCGGACGGCGAAGGATGCTCGGAGATGCCGGCACGCGCCAGCAGGAGGGAGATGTCCTCCGCCGCCCGCGCACGGTCAGCGGGCTCGAGCACGTCCAAGGCCGCGGCGGCCAGCGCGGGCGCGGCAGCGGGCGTCGCCTCGATCAGGCGCTGCCGGAACCACCAATGGCACTCGCGCCGCAGCACGGTGGGCACGCTGATCATGGTCAGCAGCGGCGGCAGGGCCGCGCTCTGCTTGGTGGCCAGATCCCACCGGGGCCATTCCGAGTAGTTCAGCAGGAACTCGAGCGGCTGCTCGTCCCAGCGTCGGCCCGGAATCTGATTGATGCGGTAGTGTTCGGCCTCGGCAGGGGTGACGCAGAGCCCGTATTCGGATCGTGTGCGGTAGTACTGGGCCTGGAGCAGGAGCGCATCGCCGATCTCCGCATGGGAGCAGCGGCGCATGATCACCCCCGACAGGGCCATATCGGGGATATTCGGTCGGTCCTCATTGGAGATCTGGTTGGAGAGCAGCCCACCGAGGCTGAGCGTCGCGCTGCTCATCAGGTGCGCGCGGTACTCCGGCGGCACGCGCAGGAGTTGCCAAGGCAGGTCCTCTGGCCCACTTGTGGTGAGCCTGGCTGCCAGCTCCGCGGCATCTGAGGGTCTCGCGCTGTGATCCTGCTCCAGCAGCATCATGCCTTCGCTGGTCAGCCAGCCGCCGCGGGCGAGATGGAGGTCGAGCGATTGCGCACGGTCGTCGGCGATGCACCACTGGGCGTCGCGGACCTCCGGGAAGCCGAGCACAATCGCCTGCTCGAGCACGGCGTCGACCTCGGCGCCTTCCCGGGCGGTGAACATGCCGCCCGGCGCCTCGCCCGCCCGCCCGCTGCCGGTCAGGCAGACGCACAGCGCAGCGATGTGGATCAGCAGATCCGACCGTGGAGAACCGCCGTGACACGAGGACATTGAGACCGGCAACGCCATGCAGCCCACCCTTTCATCGGTCCTGCTACCGCAGGACCTTGTTCGACCACCGAAATCGACTCGCCCGCGCGTCGCTCGCCGCGTGGCACCATGCTCGCTCAGAAGTCCGACGTCGCCTCCTTCACCCTGAGGTTCTGGTAATCGGCGGCGGTCAGCTTGAGCTGGCTCATGGCACTTTCGGCGCGGACGTGCATCACCTCGCGGCGGGCCGCGATCACCGCATCGCGCGTGGCGCGCGGCATCGAGAGATCGAAGGCGGCATCGAGATCCTGTGCGCCGGATCTCTTGGCATCGGCATCCCAGTGATCGGCATTGGCCAGCAGGCGCATGGCCAGGTCGCATATGCGCAAGTCCGCCTGCTCGCCCGCGCGCCGGCCCGAGCCGGCGTAGCCCCAGCGGACGCCGTCGCGCACCACCTGCGGCACCGGTCGCTGATCGCCCAGGACGACATCCAGGAGCACGGCGCGCGCATCGATCGTGAGCGGGCCATCGAGGAGGACCGCCTCGAGGTGCGACCTCGACACCATGGCGGAGGGATTGAAAAAGAGCCCGATCAGGGCCGCCTCCCACGCCGGCGGAACCGGATAGGCGGTGAAGATCCCGGCGAGCATCCGCACGCGCGCCGCGCTGGGATGATGCAGGGCGATGGCGAATTCGCATTCATACGGATGCTTCCCGGTCAGCGCGCGGTCCGCCGGGGTGTCCCGCCCCGTCGCGACGCGCGTGAGCAGGTCGTCGAGCGGGGCGCCATCGCCAGCGAGCTCATGCACGAGCATGATGGCACGCGCCATCGGCCCCTGGATGCTCCAACCACGGACAGTCGGCGCGAAGGCCGCATCTTTCGCCAGCGAGGCGAGCAGCACGTCGCCA
>JAYVMM010000090.1:0-7283 GCA_043758975.1 Planctomycetota bacterium
GGGCGCGACGTCGCCCGTCTGGGGGTCTATGCCGCCTGCCCGGTGCACACCTTCCACAACTACACCCCGGGCGAGCTGTGCGGGGTGGATGCGGTGAACGAGCTCACCCGTCTGTTCACCTCCTTCGGCGCGCCGCACACCACGGTCTGGTTCGACGAGGGCTGGATCTTCAACCCGTCGAGCCTGGACTACCCCGCGCGCGAGCTCATCGAGCAGTCGCCGAGCACGGTCGCCGACCTCACCACGCGCACCGCGGCCAACCTGCTCGCGGGCGGGTTGGAGCGCTTCATCCCCTTCTTCATCGGCTACGAGGAGCACGGGCGCAGCTATTGGGACTGGGTCGGGTCGGGCACCGAATGGTGGGACGACCACGGCAATCCAACGGTGGCGGTGGGGGTCTACAACGTGCTCTGCCACTTCCTCGGACGCAGCCACCCGGTCGCGCGCATCCCCACCGCCGGCGCGCTGGTGCAGGTCTTCCAGGACGAGCGCCGCGGAGCGGGGGTGGCGGTGGCGTGGGCGGATGCTCAAAGCGCAACGCTCGCGCTGGTGTTGCCCGGCGTGCAGCTGCTCGATTGCATGGGCAATGCCTGCGCCCAGGAGACCGGCATCATCGCCCTGCATGGAGCCGGACGCCCGTACTGGCTGGTGGCACCGGCCGGCTGCAGCGGCGAGCACCTCGCCGAGCTGCTCGCGCCCCTCGCGCTCGCGCCGGCCAAGGAGCTCGGCCCGCCCGCCGGCTGGAGCGGCAGCACACCCGGGACGCCGGCGGGCAATCCGCGCAGCGTCCCCGGCGTCGGCGCCTGGCGCGTCGACCAGGTGTGGCCGGACGAGCCGCTTGAGGCCGCCAACTACCGCCTGCTGCCCTGGAACGGCACCGAGTGGCAGGCGACCGAGAACGCCTTCGGCGGCCAGCCGGCAGCGGATACCGCCAAGCAGGCGGTGCGGCTGAGCTGCCGCGCGGTGTGGAGCGGCTCGCCCGGCGAGAAGCTGTGTGCACTCTCCTTCGTCGCCCCGTCGCCCGGGCGCTACCAGCTGCGCGCGCACCCGTCGCTGTCGCTGTGGGAGGGCAAGGGCGCCACCGCCGAGCTGCGCCTGATCCGCCTGCCGGCAAGCGGGCGCGGCGAGCAGCTCCAGGCGCTGGCGGTGGCCGACGGCGTCAGCGCCGAACTGCGCGCGGACGCCATCACGCTCAGTGCCGGCGACCGCCTGGTGCTGGTGCCGCACTTCCGCGCCTGGCACGTCGCCGGCACCTTCGAGCTGCGCGACCTCTCGGTCGTGCGCGAATGAAGCGCCGGGGGCAGGCGCCGGCGAGCGCGAAGCCGCCGGCGCCGCGCGGCAAGCATAGCGCCATCGTCGCCGCCTTGCGTGCGCGCATTATCGGCGGTCGCTACCGCGCCGGGGCGGCGTTGCCGACCGTGCGCGCACTCGCGGTCGAACTGGCGGCCAGCCTCCCCACCGTCTCGCGCGCGCTCGCCGAACTCATCGCGCAAGGCTTCATCACCACCGCCGGACGGCGCGGCACCCGCGTGGTCGAGCATCCGCCGCACCGCCACCTCCTGGCGCTGGTGCTGCCCGAACCGCCGGACGCCGATGGACGCTACGCCAACCTGCACTGGCAGGCCCTGGCGGCGGCGGCGCGCGCGCGCAATGCCGATCCGGCGCAGGGCATCATGCTCTTCCACGCCCTCAACCGCCACGCCGAGCTGCCCGAGCACCAGCGCCTGCTGCGTGCCATCGCAGCCGGCAGCGTCGCCGGACTGGTGCTGTGCGAGCCCTTCCGCGGCGGGGCGTGGATCGACCAGGGCGGGCGCACGCTGCCACGCATCGGCAGCGGCGTGCCCGGTGAGCCCTCGCACGGAGCGATCCACCTCAGCCAGCACGAGTTCCGCGCCCGCGCCCTCGCCGCCTGCGCAGCGCAGCAGCGCACGCGCTTGGCGGTGATCAGCGATGATTCCGCCGGCGCGCTCAATGGCGTCGCCGCGCTGCGCGCCGCCGCTGCTGCGCACGGCCTGACCTGCCCGGAGGGCCACATTCTCGCCGCCCCGCTGAGTGTCAGCGGCTGGGCCCGCCACGCCGCGGCAGCGCTGATGGGTGGGCCGGTCGGCGAGCGGCCCGACGCCCTGCTCGTGTGCGATGACAACCTCGCCAGCGCGGTTGAGGACGGCCTTGATGCGGTCGGGGTCGGCGAGGCCGGGCTGACCCTGGTGGTGCACGCGAACTTCCCCGCGCCACCGCCGACGCGCCGGCACGCCGTGCGCCTGGGCTGGGACCAGCGCGAGTATCTCGCCCTGGCTGGTGACGCCGTCTCCGGCTGGCTCGACCATTGCACCCCCCCCGGGGAATGCGTGCTGCCGGTGCGCAGCGCTGATGAGGTGCCGCCCTGAGCCGCCGGCGCGTCGCCCGCAGTGAGCTGGGCTGGGCTACTCGCTCGCGGTGAGGATCTTCTGCGCGTTGTCGCGGTAGATCTTGCGTAGCGCGCCATCCGACAGGCCCCAGGCGTAGAGCGGCCAATGGTACTGCATTTGCCCGGGATCGTAGAAATGCTCGTCGGTGGTCTCGAGCAGGCGGAAGAGGGTATAGATCGAGACCAGATTGACATGGTTGGCATAATCGGTGCCGAAAAGGATGCGATCCTGATACTTCTCCAGGAACTGCGAGACCGCGCGCGGGGTCGAGCCGAGCTCCATGAAACGCGCGGCGATGTCAGCCTGCAGGTTGGGGAAACGGTCGAGCAGGCCGGCCAGGCGCTGGAGGTCGCTGCAGCAGTTGGCGAGGTGGACGGCGATGAAATGGGTGCGCGGATGACGTTGCAGCGCGTGCTCGAGGGTGTCGACCATCTCGTCGTGCAGCAGCACGCCGGGATCGGCTTTCACTCGCCAAATGGAGGCGTTCATTAGCCCGTCGTTGGTCTTGTCCATCGGTTCGTACATCCAGGCGTCCTCGGCAACATGGATGCTCACCGGCATGCGCAGCTCGGCGCAGCGCTCAAGCAGGGGATCCATCAGCGGGTTGTCGATGTGGATGCCGAAGGTGGTCGGGCTCGAACCCAGGCCGCGCCCCTTGTCCATCAGCTCGCCAATGCCGCGCGCGCCCGCTGCGTGGCAGCGCTCGAGCTCGGCGATGGCGGTCTGGGCGAAGTCGGGCCGCCCGAGATGGGAGTAGTCGAAGTCGCACCACAGCACGAAGTGGGCGGCATGCGCACGGTAGCGTGCGACGATGGAATCGAATTTGGCCCCAGCGCAGCTCGCCAGCATCACCGACTTGGCGATGCCGACCTCATCCATCATGCCCTCCCAGGCGGTGATCGTCGCCTCGTCGGCGTTGCGGTCGTGGGTATGCACGTCGATCGCCGGGTAGCGCGCCTTGTCGACGGTGGTCACCTTGATCTTGAAGATCGAGCGCGGACGGTAGTCCTTCAGCAGCAGGGCGTCGAGCGCGGCCTCGGCAGGCTCGCCGCTGGGCGCAGTCCCGGAAGCCCCGGCGGCACCGGCTTCAGCACCGTGCAGTTCGATCGCCGGCACCAGCGCCAGCAGCAGCTGGAGAAAGCGGGCAAGGCGGCAGTGAGCGCGCGTGCGCGCGGTGCGGTTGGTGGACATGGTCTGCTCTCCTCGGCGGGACGTCAGGTGGCTGGAGCGCAGCTCATCATGCCTGGGAGTCTGCGCTCCCACCAATCCCAGCGCCGGGGCAGGCGGTCGGATCATCTCATCGGCACGCGATAGGACGCCGCCCGCCACTGCGCGCCGGGCGGCGGCGCCTGGCCTGGCTGCAGGAGCATGTGCGACCCACATACAGCTTATAGTGTATCATTATGACATTATTATGTCTATTTGCCTGTCATTGGGATCCGTTCGTTGGGCGCTGCCACTCCTGCTTCCGACCCGCCATCGGTCGGCAGCCGCGATCAGGCGAAGCCAGTGCACTAACGCGGGACGTGCCAGGCGCTTAAACGGCTGTGCCCGGCGCCGCCTGGCATCCGTCCACGCTCCGCTGACGCGACCACCATCTTTGGCACGACCACTGCATAGGGACTGGCGGAGTGACACCACACCCGCATCCACCTCGTCTATCCACCCAGCCAACCTGCTCTCCCTAACCACCGCACCACCTTTCCCTCCCAGGAGGAACCAGCCATGTATACCCACGACCGCGGCTTCTGGAACGTCCTTCGCGATCTCGACCGCATCTTCGATGCCGTCGGAAGCGGCCAGCGCTCCTACCCCCTCTTCGGCAGCGCGACGCCGGCGCTCAACGTAAGCGGTAACGACGATGCCCTGATCGTCACCAGCGAGATCCCAGGCGTCCAACCCGCCGACCTCGGCATCACCGTGCATGGCGACACCCTTACCGTGAGCGGCAAGCGCGTGCTCGCACCGGCGCAGGATAAGCAGCCGGAGCGCAGCATCACTTTCGAGCGCAGCCTCCAGCTGCCCTACCGCGTCGACGGCGAACGCACCGAGGCGCGCTGCCGCGACGGCGTCCTGACCATCACCCTCCACCGTCTCGCCAGCGAGAAGCCGCGCGCGATCAGCGTCTCCGCGACCTGAGCGCCGGACCCGCCCTACCCACCATCACCTTCACCTTCTGTAAAGGACCCAGCCATGTCGAACCCCGCCACCGCCCAGGACCGCGCCGTCGCCTCCAGCGCCAACGGCGCTTCCGCTCATCGCCAGCCCGCTCGCACTCCGACAGTGCAGGTGCTCGAGACCGACCAGGCCTTGGTCGTGGTCGCCGACCTGCCAGGGGTGAGCCTCGACCAGGTTGAGATCACCATCGACCAGGACGTGCTCACCGTGCGCGGCGCCGCTGCGCCCGCTGCGACCGACGGCTACCGCCTGCTGCACCGCGAATACGTCGAGACCGGCTTCGCGCGCTCCTTCACCCTGCCCGATGGCATCGACCGCGCGCAGATCGCGGCGATGGCCACGCTCGGTGTGCTGACCCTCACCCTGCCCAAACAGCAGGCGGCCCAGCCACGGCGCATCGCGGTCCAGACCGCCTGAGCTCCGCTGCGAGGCGGCGCCGCGCCGGGCGGTTCCCCGCCGGCGGCGCGGCGCTAGCCTGACGGACGGAAACGGGGGGACTTCATGCACCATCGTCGCTGCGTCCAACCCACGCCCGTTTTGCTGGTGCTGGCGTTGGCACTCGCCCTGACCGGCATGACGGGCTGCGGCGGCGACAGCCGCGAGTGGCCCGCTGACCAGGGTCCGCCGGTGACCGCTCTTTACCAGGTCACCATGAACGGCCTCGATGGCAGGCCTTTCGCCTTCGCCCAGCTCGCCGGCAAGGTGGTGGTCCTGGTCAACGTCGCCTCGCGCTGCCACTTCACCCCGCAGTACAAGGCCCTCGAGGCGCTCTACCAACGCTTCAAGGACCGCGGCCTGGTGGTCATCGGCGTGCCGGCGAACGATTTCTTCGGCCAGGAGCCGGGCAGCGACACCGATATCCAGCAATTCTGCAGCGCCACCTACCACGTCACCTTCCCACTGCTCTCCAAGGTCGCGGTCACCGGTGACGCGCGCTGCCCGCTCTACCGCTACCTCACCACCGTCAGCGCCCGACCGGGCGCGATCGGCTGGAACTTCGTCAAATTCGTCATCGACCGCCACGGCACCGTAGTCGAGCGCTTCGGCTCCTCGACTGCCCCCGATGACAGCGACCTGGTCGCCCTGATCGAGCGCTTGCTCGGCTGACCCTGGCGCGGATTGCGACGCGTGCTGCGCGCAGGGCGTTGAGCGCCCTGCGCCCGGCGCCCTACTTCTTCTTCGCCGCCGGTACGCCCACCGGAATGATGGTCTGGCCGCCGATGCGCTCGCGCGAGATCGCGATGTCGTCGATCCAGGTGACGAAGCCGGTGCCCTTGGCCGCCTGGTAGTTCTGCCAGCCAAAGGACAGCGAATCGAAGACCTCGGGGATCTCGGATTTCTCGAACTTGCCGGCGCCGTTGTGCACCGAAACCTCGGGCAGCTCCTCGCCGTTGATGAAGAAACGGTAGGTCTGGGTGGCGTAGTCGATGTACCATTCGGCCAGCGTCCATTCGTCGCTGTAGGCCTGGCTCTTCTTAGCACCTGGGCCGAACTCGCCGCGCGACTTGGTCTGCACGTTGAAGAGGTAGTGGAAGTTGCCGTCGCCGCCGGTGGAGGTGCCCATCAGGCGCACCTCGATGTTCTCCTTGTTGACCGGGCTCTTGCAGGCGCCGACCACGATGGTGGTGTGCATGCCGCCGCCGGCGGGCAGCGGCGAGGGCAGCTGCACCTTGTAGAACAGCCGGCCCCAGTGCTGGCCGCCCATGGTCGCGAGCTGCGGTCCATTCCACACGATCTGGCGCGCACCGCTCACCGCCGCATTCAGGCGCAGCGCATGCTTGCCGTCGTGGGCGGCGTCATCGACCACTTCGACCGAGCCCTTGGAGGTGAAGCCCTTGGGGATCTTGCCGGGATCGGTGCCCTCGAAATCCTCGTAGAGGTAGATGGTCGCCTTCTTCAGCGGCACCACGTCGGTGGAATCGGCCGGCAGGGCAGCTGGTGCGGCGGCCGCATGGACTCCCGTCGCCATCATCAGCGGCAAGAGGGGCAGGAGCAGGGCGCCGGCAGCGCGGGTCAGGGACAGCGTCATGGGAGTTCCTCGGGTGGCACAGACGCTCCACGACCATCAGGACGATGGCGGCGCGGAGTCATAAAGAATGCGCGAATAATGGGGTACATGTCTGGAGTTGATGGTCCGACAGCGTACATGCCGTCGCTAGAGAATACCTTGCCTGCACGCGGGCGTTCCTGACCACCTTCCTCCTGTTTCAGCCGGTCGGCCCACCGCGCGGCGAGGCTACGGGTGCACCCAGTGCCGTGGTTTAAGGAAACTGCCCTTAATTATGTCGCGGTCAGCCGCAGATCCACGTGCGAGTCCCCACCGCCACCTCGGTACGGCGTCCCGGTACTTCACCACCGCCGCTACTGTAGGTATAGTTTCAATAAGCATTTACGGATAAATCGCGGTCGGGTCCCTGGACCTGGTGCCGCGCTCGCGCTTCAGCAGCCAAACTCGAAGACGATGAGGCCGTTCATCACGGCGATCATCCAGGCGAGGACGAAGCCGGGCAGGACCATCAGGATGCGGAGCGCGTTGGGGGCACCGCTCCGCCCGTCCTGAGCTTCCACCTGGTCATCCACCGGACTAGCTCGGTCGGCGCTGCTCACGGCGTGGCTCCTGCCGGTTTCGGTATCGGTATCGGCGCTCGCTCCGGACGCGCCGCGATGCGCCGCGCGATCTCCTCGCTCAGATCAGAA
>JAYVMM010000091.1:0-3018 GCA_043758975.1 Planctomycetota bacterium
TGGCCACCGACCAGGAGATCCGCCCCAAGGACATCACCATGGAGCGCATCAACGAGATGGTGCAGTACATCGAGGACCGGCGCGCCAACGCCAAGCCGCCCGAGCTCAAGCGCCCGCCGCCCTACTTCGATTATATGACCACGCGCTGGGGCTTGGAGCTGCCGTCCAACTCCTACGCTCCCTGGCTGACGACGACGATCGACGTCGGTCCACCCGACAATGACGACCTGCGCCTGCTCATCTACACCCTGCATCCGCCCACGGTCAAGGCCGAGGACCACATCGGCACCGTCGAACTGACGGTGTCGCCGCCGACGGGGGACAAGAACAGCGATCAGCGCATCTCCGCCGACCCCAAGGCGAGCTGGCATACCGACCGCAAGGACCACAAGGCCGAGAACAGCGCCGAGCAGCTCGGCGCCCTGCTCGAGGTCAAGGTCGGCGGCAACGAGTGGGAGCCGGTCAAGGCCAAGGGAGTTGGCGCCAACGGCCTGGTCCCGTTCAAGGACGGGCCGGCCAAGATCATCGTCGACACCACCGATCCGTGGGTCCACCATTCCTACCGCGCGCGCATCCTGCTCCGCGCCACCGGCTTCCCGCTCGAGCATCCGCTCGGAGCCAACGGCGAGATCCCCGACCAGAATGTGCTGGTGTTCGCCGGCGATTACCCGGAGGCCACGGTCGATTGGAAAGCCCTGGCGGCCAGGCTCGGGGTCAAGGATCCCGACAAGGACGTCGCCGCCAAGTTCCTCGCCGGCAAATCCAGCCTGCCCGGGGCGCCCGCGCTCAGGCCGGGCGAGCTGTACTACCTTAGCGACACCAGCGACGAGGCGGCGCTGACGCCGACCTCGGACATCCGCTTCGTCTTCATCAAGACCATCGACAACCCGGGCAATCCCAGCGCATCCGGCGCCCTGCTCGAGGTCAGCAAGCTGATGCGCGAGGATCGCACCGACCCCAAGACCAACGTTGTGACCCATGCCGAGAAATGGCTGCTCACCCCGGTCGAGCACAAGCTGCTCATGAAGGGCGATGCGCTCGACTTTGAGAAGGCCGTCCCCAGTCCCTTCGGTGATGACAAGAGCAAGCTCATCCCGGTCACCTTCAAGGCCCCGTTCTCGCTCAGCGAGGTCCAGCTCGACGTCCAGCGCATTTGGTACTACGAGATAAAGGCGAAATCCCGCACCGGGGGCGGACGGGACAAGGACCTCGATGTCGTCAAGAATGCCCACCAGACCCAGACGGTGGTGCTCGACAGCACCACCGGTCAGAAGGTGACCCTGGTCAAGCTGGCGCGCATCACCAAGCCGCAGCACCCCGCCGCCATCGTCTACCCCAACTTCCCCTCGCTGGTCTACGACGAGCTGGCCGAGTTCCGCAAGGATCCCGCCACCTTCCTGCAGTGGGGGCTCATACCGACCGCCCCCATCGAGCACGATCCCGGCACCGGGCCGCTCGAGGACTTCCACAAGAAGACCGGCAACAACCTGCTCGCCACCGACACCAAGTATTACGAGCTCGCCGACGGGCGGCTGGTGTACTGGGAGAACGTCAACCATACGCTCGAGGTGTTCAAGATCCCGGGCTCGGAATCGGACGTCAAGCCGATCGCCGACACCCCCGTGCCGGTAGCGCCCAAGACCGGGGAGCCACCCCCATCGGGCAACCGTCCGCCGCACAGCACCAGGCCGGCCCCCCACCCGACCCCCCCGCCGCCAGCCCAGGCGCCGGCGCCCGGCCCGCCTCCTGGAGGGCCGGCGGCCCCCCAGCCGCCGCCCAATAAGTAAGCACCCGCTCCGGCGGTCGCCTACGCCCATCCCTGCGCATGGGCGTGCGCGTTTCCGGGGCGGCCACCGGCGTTTTGGCGCACGGGCGCCGCGACCGTGAGTGACACGAATCACCACAAGCTGGTGGAGCTTGTTTCATCTTGGACGCCATCGGTATGGTGCCGTGCGTCCGATTGAACCTAAGTGGTCTTGAGTGCGCTCCTTGCCGACGACGGCGGGGGTAAGCTACAGGGTCCTCCGGGTTCCATCGGCCCATCCGCGATGTTTCCCATCGCCGCCCGTTTCCTGCCAAGGAGCCGCAATGCGTAGCCCACGGTTGCCCGTCCTCGTTCCCGTTCTGCTCGCCCTCGTCTCGATGCCGGCCTTCGCCGAAGACGCGAAGGGGAACACCGTTGCAACCCCGCCGCCGCCACCCGCACCCGCACCCGCGCCTGCACCAGCGCCCGGCCCCGCGGTCGCTCCCGGCGTGCCCGCCGGCCCCGCGCTATCGCCCGAGCAGGCGAAGTTCTGGGAAACCTTCCAGAATAACCCCGAGTTCAGCAAGGCGCAGATCGAGGCCGAATCCAAGTACGTCACCGCGAAGGCCGAATTCCAGAACGGCCACTTTGTCGAGGCGCGCGAGCTGGTCGAAGCCGCACTGCGCATCTTCCCGTCGCATGAGGGCGCGCAGAAGCTGCGCCAGGATGTGCTGGCGGTGCTCAGCGTGCGCGACAATCGCATGCAAATGGCGGCCTCGTGGTTCCACGCTCTGCAGGACATCAAGACCCAGGAGATCGCGGTCCGCCTCGCCTCGCTGATCGAGAGCGGCGACCGCAAGATGAAGGAGGGCGACTACGCCGGCGCCGAGCTCGACTACGACCGCGTCGAGGTCGGGCTGCGCAGCTTCCCCTACCAGTTCGACTGGGGCACCGTGCCCGCCGACGTGCAGCGCAAGAAGCTCGAGGCGCGCGCGCAGTCGCGCGAGGTCGAGGTCAAGCGCCAGGAAGCGGCGCGCGACGCCGCCGCGCGTGCCGCCGCGCAGCAGGCCGATGTGCAGGAGATCGCACTCAAGGCCAAGGTCGACGAGCTGCTGCGCCGCGCGCGCAACTCGTACAACCGCCAGGACTACAAGCGCGCCGAGATCGACGCCTGGAGCGCGTACGAGCTCGACCGCCGGCGCGAGGATGCGCGCCGGCTCTACCTCGATGCCCGTCATGGCGGGCATGTGCAGTTCGACCGCGAGTACCGTGAG
>JAYVMM010000092.1:0-2110 GCA_043758975.1 Planctomycetota bacterium
TCGGGGTCGACCGCTTCACAGCCGCCCTGTGGTACCCCTATAGCGCCGCGCCGGCGCTCGCGCTGGGCACGCCCCGGCTCGGCCATGACGAGCTCACCCGCCTGCTCACCGCCCTCGTCGACGATCCAGCCGGCAGCCTGGATGAGCGCCGCGCGGCGGCCAACCCATGGACCGCCTTCGGAGCCGATGGCTCGCCCGACCGCTTCCTCGGCCAGGTCGCCGCCTCCCTGCTCGACGACGTGCGCCATGGCGGCTGGCCATTCCGCAGCGTCCTGATCGCGAATGCGAGCACCCGCGCGCCCATCGTCGAGGAGCTCCAGAAGCGGGTCGCCGCCAAGAGCGAGGATGCGGATCTCGCGGCCTATGCCCTGCTCGGGCCATTGACCATGAATGGCGATGTCCAGGGGGTCCTCGCCGCCTTCGCGGCGCTGCGCGCCGACAGCCCCTACCTCGCCTGGCGCGGTGCGCGGGTCGTCGACTTCGCTGCGGGGAGGAACGGCCACGAGGAGGTGGGCAAGGCTCTGGAGGAATCACTCGGCCACCAGCCGCTGCTCGCGCTCCCGCCCTGCCCGCGCATTTACGCCTACTGCCTGGCGCGCAGCCGGTGGCTGCGCGATCAGTGCGACCAGGCGGATTACTCCCAGGCCCATGGGCGACCGCACATATTCCGCGATCGGCCCGACCTCCTCGCCGCCGCGCTCGGCCCCGATGCGGCGGCGCTGGATGACCAGCTGGGCGATGGCATCAACGAGCTCGATACGCTCAACAACCTCGCCTGGGCGGTGGCCACCGACGGATGCGTGCTCGATCCCGCCACTGCCGGGGCGGTGGGCGGCGAGATGCGCCGGCTCTTCGGACGCCGCCTCTTCTACGGCTACAAGGACACCGTCGCCTCGTGTTTCGCGCGCGCTGGCGATACCGCCAGCGCGGTGCGTTGGGAGAGCGCGGCGATCGGCGAATCCGCCGGGAGGATTGCCGGCAACGAGCTGCGCAACTACCAGCGCCGGCTCGCGGTCTACCAGTCTGGCCAGCCCTTCACCGAGCATCCCGCGCAATTGCAGCCGGTGCGCGAGAACTTCGCCGATGGCAGCATGCGCAATGAGGGCTTCACCCAGAACGGCAAGAGCAGCGGGCACTGGCTGGCGCACCGTCCCGGCGGCGGGCTGGCGATCGACGGCTGGATGGAGGACGACAAGCCGTGCGGGCTGTGGAAATGGATCGGCGCCAATGGCAAGCCGGAGCGCTCCGGCTGGGCCTACCAGGGCCAGCACATCGGGTCCTGGCTGACCTTCCACGCCAACGGCGAGCTCAGTTCCTCCGGCGCCTACCTGGTCATGCGCGGACAGGAGCAGCGCATCGGGCTGTGGGAATGGCGCTGGGACAACGGCACGCTGAAGGAGGCGGGCACCTTCCTGCGCGGTCGCCGCAGCGGCCACTGGCGGAGCTGGTCGGCGGACGGCACCCTGGAGAGCGAATGCGACTTCGCCAACGGAGCCCCCGTGGGCGGGCAGTGGATGGGCAGCGCCAACCCGGAAGGCACCCCGCCGATCCTGCTCCTGCGCGGCGATCAGCCCAAGCCGGGGGCGTCCGACTTCTAGCTCCCGCCAGCTCGTCGTCAGCCCAGGCAGCATGCAGGCAGCGGCCCCGGCGTCCCGGATCGCTCGCCCGTGCGGTCCGCTCAAGCTCTGTGCCCTGGCAGCTTGCGGGCGGGCGGGATGGCACGTAACTGGCCCATGAAGGCGGACCAGCCCACCACCGTGTAGCGGGCACGTCAGGGGCGGGAACCGCGATCGTGCACCCACCGTGACCTCCCGGGAGACGCGCATGCTGCCTCGCCTTCGCTGAGATGCTGTCGTGGATCGGCGGCGAGACCGACCGCTACGAGCGCTGGTTCGCAGGACGCCCCGCCGAGGTATGGACGATCCCGGTGGGCAGCGTTCGCATCAAGACCATCAGCGACCTGCTCACCCATACCTTCGCCGTCGACCTGCGCATGGGGCAGCGCGTCCACGGCCAGACGGTGAGCAGCGAGGCGGCATTCGCCGGCAGCGCCCCCGGCGAGACCTTCGCCCTCGCCCGCCGCGGCCAGGCCCTGCTGCGCGCAGCGCTT
>JAYVMM010000093.1:0-4539 GCA_043758975.1 Planctomycetota bacterium
CCCGGCATTTGTCGAACAATAGCGATATCCGTGTAACGCTGCGCCGGCGAATATCACACGCTCGCGACCCTCCCTGAGGTGGCCTTTGCCGCCGGCGCCCAGGGCCCTAGGGTCTCGCTGCTGCAGCGACCTCGAGGAGGTTCGAGCGCAGGAACCCTGGACTGCCGGCGTGGCCAGCCAAGTCGCCCGCCCCGGCGAGGATGCCGTGACCCCGCGCAAACCCGTCAATCGAGCGGTCTACGAAGGCTCGGACATGATCGCCCTGCGGCTGCGGGCGGCGCGCAAGCCCCTGGTCATCGACCTGCTCGAAATCCCGCCCGAGGAGATCGACCTCGAACCGGTCCTGCTCGAGCCCATCGAACTGCAGAATGCCGACATCCAGCCGATCGAGCCGCTGGTGGTGCCGATGAGCGAGATCCTTCCCGACGAGGAGGGCGTCCCGCACACCCTGGCCAATCCGCCGCCCGCAAGCGCGCCGCCCGCGCGCGGCTCGGTGCAGCCGCTGTTCGGCGTCGGCTGGGTCGAGGTCAAGCCGGGGCCGGGCAGCAGCTGAAGGGAACGACCGGCCAGAACGCACAAAACCCGCGGCTGGCCGCGGGTTTTGTGGTTGTCGCGGGCGTGCTGTACACACCCGGCACGCTCGGCGCGCTCAACGTCTCGCTATTTCTCGACCGGCGCCCCGCTGTTCTTCCAGCCGCTGATGCCGCCGACGAAATGCTTGACGTTGGTGTAGCCGAGCGCCGAGACCGCATCGGCGGCCTGCTTCCAGGCCGGGCACTGCGGGCTGCCGCAATAGGCGACGATGAGCGCGCCCTTGTCCTGCGGCAGGGCGGCGGCGAGCTGCTTCTCCTTGGCCTCGAAGTCGATGGCCGAAGGGATGTGGCCATCCTTGAAGGAGTCGGTGCCGTTGACGTCGATGATCAGCGCGCTCTTGGCCGCAATCGCGTCGGTGAGATCCTTCTGCGAGATGGCGGCGAACTCGTGGTCGGCGGCGGAAACTGCCGAGACGGCGGCGGAGATGATGAAGAGGGCGAGGATCAGCGGCTTCATGGGCGTGGCTCCAGGGCGGGGGTAGGGTGCGGGTGGACAGGCGGGATGACTTGGGTGGGCTACCGCGGCGGGTGGCCTCACCCAGGTTTAGCACACCTTTCATACGAAGGTCAGCGCCGGGGCGTTTGATCCGCGCTTAGCGCGCGCGCCCGTCCTGGCGCAGGGGCGGAGGCGCTGGAACCGGTTCAACTACTGGTAGTGACTGTGGTTGCAGCATGCTGATGGTGACGCGGACCTGGCCTGCCTCGTAGCTCAGCTGGCCGGGCCCGACGACCAGCACCGGCAGCTCGAGGGGCACCCCCGGCTGGGGCAGGTGGTTGAGATTGATATAGGCGGTGAGGTCGGTGTCGGGATGCAGGGCGTGCAGCACGTTCTCCGCCCCGCGCACAGTGATGGTCGCCACCGGCGGGCTGATCGCGATCTGGTAACGCGCGAAGACCTCGCTGGCGGCGAGCACGTGCACCGGCAGGCTAAGCGCCTGGCGCACGGTCACCACCGGTTTGAGCATGATGGTGGCGGTGACCTGGTCGAGCACCGTGAGCTTGGGGTTGACGATGGTCAGGCGCAGGCGCTCGGTGCGCACCTGCTGGAGCTGGGGGTCGAGGTCGCTGAGCACCACCGGCTCGGGCACCAGGCGCTGGTTGGCCTGGAGCAGGCGGTCGATCTCCTGGCGCGTGCTGCGCACCCGCACCCGGGTCTGGTCGAGCACCACCGTGGCCTCCACCCCCTCGGGCACCCCGAGCAGGCGCGGCTGCTCGACCGCGAGGTAGTCGGCGGTGACAGCGGCGAACAGCACGCGGATCTCCTGCACCGATTCCGGCTCGACGCGCACGATGCGGATGTCGTCGTCGAGGCCGAGGATGCGGTTGGTGACGGCGAAGCTCTGCTGCCCGCTGCTCAGGGCATCGGCGCTGATCACCAGGCGCGGCACCATGGCGTCGGCGTTCAGGCTGTGCAGCATGCTCTCCGGCAGCGAGAGCTTGATCGAGAACTCGCGCGCCTGCGGCAGGATGTCGGTGATGCGGTAGCCTTCAGGCAGCGACTGCACCGCGCTGTCGGGCAGGCGCACTATGATGGTGCGCTCGTGGCGGACCTGGCCATTGGTGTAGAGCCACAGCGCGATGGCGATCACCAGCGCCACCAGCTTGAGCTCCCAGTGTGCGGTCAGCAGGCGGATCATGCGCCCTCCACCTTGGCCTCGGTGCCGCGCCGCCCGCCGGCGCGGAATTCGCGCGTCAGCACCAGTTCGATGTCCTGCTGCGACAGCCCGCGGTTGATCTTGCCGCGGTCGGCCATGCTGATCTGGCCGCTTTCCTCCGAGACCATCAGCACCAGCGCATCGGTGTCCTCGCTGATGCCGATGCCGGCGCGGTGGCGGGTGCCGGAGAGGTTCCTGTACTCGCTGTTGTTGGTCAGCGGCAGGATGACCCCGGCGGCGGCGATGCGCCCGTTGCGCACGATCAGCGCGCCGTCGTGCAGCGGCGAGTCCTTCCAGAAGATGGTGGTCACTGATTTGGCGGTGATCTCGCAGTCGAGCGGGCTGGAGTCGATGTAGTCGTCGAGGCGGTCGCTACGCTCGAAGACGATGAGCCCGCCGATGCGCCGCGAGGACATATAGGCGAGGGCATCGATGAGGTAGCCGACGATGGCCTGGTTGCCGCTGAGGTCCTGATTGGGGAAGAAGCCGCCCAGGCGGGTGAACAGCCGGCGCAGCTCGGGCTGGAACACCACCGCCATGACGATGGCGCTGATGCCGATGCCGGCCTGCAGCAGCCAGGTTATGGCGTGCAGCTGGGCGTAGCGCGCCAGCATCCAGGCGCACACCACCAGCGCCAAGGTCAGCGACAGACCCTTGAGCTTGCCGCCGGCGCTGATGCGCTCGAGCGCGAGCAGCAGGTTGTAGATCACCACGAAGATGATCAGGATCTCGAGGGTGGAGCGCAGGTAGTAGACCACGTCCGTCCATTCAATCTGCATGCGCCCCTCCGGGGGTGCGCACGGCGCACGCGAGGGCGAGGGCGGCGGCGGCACCGGCGACGTCATGCACGCGCAAGAGCGCGCACCCAGGCGCGAGCAGCGCGTGCAGCACGTGGCTGGCGTGGTCGCGCGCGCGCGGCGGGAAGGTGCGCGCTTCCGCGCCAAGCAGCTCGCCGATGAACGATTTACGGCTGATGCCGAGCACCAGCGGACGCCCGAGCTCGGAGAGCAGCGGCAGCGCGCGCAGCAGCGCGAGGTTGTGCTCCAGGCGCTTGCCGAAGCCGATGCCGGGGTCGAGCAGCACCGCCTCCGCCGCCACCCCACAGCTGAGCGCGCGCGCCATGCGCGCGCTGAGGTAGCGCGCGACCTCGGCCACCACATCGCCATACTGGGGCGCGCGCTGCATGGTCGCCGGGTCGCCCTGCATGTGCATGAGGATGAGCGGGCAGCGCCGCTCGGCGGCGAGCGGGAACATCAAGGGGTCGCCGCCGGCGCTGATGTCGTTGATGGCGTCCGCCCCGGCATCGAGCGCGGCGCGCGCGACCCCGGCGCGGCAGCTGTCGATGCTCACCGGCACCGCTACCCCGCGCGCGCGCAGGGCGCGCAGCACCGGCAGCACGCGCGCCAGCTCGACCTCGGGCGGGACCACGGGAGCGCCCGGGCGCGAGCTGGCGCCGCCGAGATCCAGCCAGGCGGCGCCGGCGCCGACCATCTCCTCGCCGGCGGCGGCGGCGGCGCCGGCATCGGGCCAGCTGCCGCCGTCGGAGAAGCTGTCGGGGGTGGCGTTGAGCACGCCCATCAGCGCCGCCGGGCAGGCGAGCACCATGCCAGGCCCGGGGCCGACCCTCCAGGTCGGCGCACTGATCGCGCCAGTTGCCGCTTCCACCATCATCGCAGCTGATGATGGCCGAGGAGCTTGCCTTTCAAGACGTCGCTCTGCCGCCATCCACAGCACTTACCTTGGTGAGTGATTAGCGCGCGCTGTCCGGCGCCTGGCGGGCGGCAGCGCTACAGCGCTGCCGCACAGCAGCCCGGCCTGCGGGCGCAGGCCGCCGCCGGGGACTTAGAAGATGGTCAGCTGCTGGCCCTTGATGCGGTCGAAGTCGACTTCCTTGGCAAAGGGGGTGTAGACCTTCTCCCATTTGCGCTGGTAGACGTGGGCGGCGAAATCCCTGAGGTTGACGCAGTCGGCCTTGCAATAGGTGGTCAGGCGCTTGTAGGCGGCGAGGTCGCCGGCCTTCCACTGGCCCCACATCTGGATCGCCTCCAGACCGCGCATCTCCTTGATGTCGCCGGCGCGGGTGATGCCGATCTGCTTCTCCATATCCTTGAGGCCGCCGCTCAGGCCGAGCGAGCGCGCCGGCCACAGGAGGTCGAGGTGGGGCATCTCGAAGTGGAAGTTGGCGTCACGGAAATGCTTCTCGATGAAGGGGATATCGAAATTCTGGCCGTTGAAGGTGATGACTAGGCGGTAGGGCTTGATGAGCTCGCGGAAGCGCTCGAGCGGCTCGT
>JAYVMM010000094.1:0-3530 GCA_043758975.1 Planctomycetota bacterium
GGAGTGCGGGCTTGCCCGCTGCCACCGATGGCGACCATCGCGCCCCATGAGCGAGCTGGTCGAGAGTGTCCGTCGAGCCCTGCGCGCGGTCATCGACCCCGACCTGCACCAGGACCTCGTCACCCTCAACATGGTGCGCGACCTGGTGGTGGAAGGCTCCGTCGCCCGGTTGCGCCTGGTCCTCACCACCGGCGCCTGCCCGGTGCGGCAGCAGCTCGAGGACCAGTGCCGCGCCGCCTGCCTGTCGGTGGCGGGGGTGACGCGGGCGGAGATAACGGTCTCCGCCGAGGTGCCCGCCGGGACGCGCGGGCGCGAGGCGGTGCCGGGCGTGCGCCAGGTGGTGGCGGTGGGCTCGGGCAAGGGCGGGGTGGGCAAAAGCACGCTCACCGCCAACCTCGCCTGCGCGCTGGCTGGGAGCGGCGCGCGCGTCGGCCTGCTCGACGCCGACATCTACGGGCCGTCGGTGCCGACCATGATGGGGGTGCACCAGCAGCCCTTCGTCATCGAGCGCAAGATGGTGCCGCTCGAGCGCCACGGGGTGAAGCTGATCTCCATGGGCCTGCTCATCGAGGCCAGGCAGGCGGTGGTGCTGCGCGGGCCGATGATCGGCAAGGCGGTGCAGCAGCTGCTCACCGACGTCAGCTGGGGCGAGCTCGACTACCTGCTGGTCGACCTGCCGCCCGGCACCGGCGACGTCCAGCTCAGCCTGTGCCAGACCGTGGAGCTCGCCGGGGCGGTGGTGGTGTCCACCCCGCAGGCAGTGGCGCTGGCGGATGCGCGGCGCTGTGTTGCGATGTTCGAGAAGGTCAAGGTCAAGGTCTTCGGCGTGGTCGAGAACATGAGCGAGTACGTGTGCCCGGCCTGCGGCCACCACGACGCGATATTCGGCCACGGCGGCGCCGAGGCTGAGGCCCATGCGCTGGGCGTGCCCTTCCTCGGCGCGGTGCCGCTCGAGCCGGTCGTGCGCGCCGCCGGCGACGACGGCACCCCGGTGGTGCTCAGCCACCCCCACAGCGCGAGCGCGGTGGCGCTGCGCGCGATCGCCGAGCGGGTCGCCAGAGAAATCAGCATCGCCGCCCTCGCCAGCCCGGGCTGAACCGGCGATGGGCGCGCCGAGAATCATCCTCAGCACGCTGAACGCGCGCTACAGCCATGCCGCCCTCGGCCTGCGCTACCTCTACGCCAACCTCGGCGCGCTCAGCGCGCAGGCGGCGATCCGCGAGTTCACCATCCACGACCGCCCGAGCGCGGTGGTCGAGGCGCTGCTCGGCGAAGCGCCGGCGATCATCGGCTTCGGCGTCTACGTGTGGAACCTGCGCGAGACCACCCAGGTGGTGGCGCTGCTGCGCAGGATCGCGCCGGCGGTGCGCATCGTCATCGGCGGGCCGGAGGTCAGCCACCAGTACGAGAGTGAGCGCATCGTCGAGCTGTGCGACGTGCTCATCACCGGCGAGGCCGACGATGCCTTCCGCGAGGTGTGCACGGCGCTGCTCGCAGGCGAAACCCCGCCACGGGTGGTCAGCCCGCCGCGCCCCGACCTCGCCCGCCTGGTGCTGCCCTACGCGCTCTACTGCGACGAGGACCTGCGCCAGCGCCTGATCTACGTCGAGGCCAGCCGCGGCTGCCCCTACACCTGCGAATTCTGCCTGTCCTCCCTCGATGACGGGGTGCGCGCCTTCCCGCTCGACGACTTCCTGTCCGCGCTCGACCGGCTGTGGGCGCGTGGCTGCCGCACCTTCAAGTTCGTCGACCGCACCTTCAACCTCAACCTGCGCACCGCGGGCGCCATCCTCGAGTTCTTCCTCGCGCGCCTGCCCGGCGCCGACGCCCAGCGCCCGCCCTTCCTGCACTTCGAGCTGGTGCCCGACCGCCTGCCGGAGGCGCTCAAGGCGCTGATGCTGCGCTTCCCGCCCGGGGTGGTGCAGTTCGAGGTCGGCATCCAGAGCTTCACGGCGCAGGTCGGCGAGCTGATCAGTCGGCGCATGGACCGCGCCAAGACGGTGGCCAACCTCAGCTGGCTGCACACCCACAGCCCAGTGCACGTGCACGCCGACCTCATCATCGGCCTGCCTGGAGAGACCATGGCCACCCTGGCTGAGAGCTTCGATGCGCTGTGGCACCTCGAGCCGCAGGAGATCCAGGTCGGCATCCTCAAGCTGCTCAAGGGCACCCCGCTCGTGCGCCATGTCGAACCCTTCGCCATGCGCTTCAACCCCGAGCCGCCCTACGATCTGCTGTGCAGCCGCGACTTCGACTTCCCCACTATGCAGCGGCTCAAGCGCTTCGCGCGCTACTTCGAGATCTACGCCAACCGGGCGCGCTTCGCCCGCGGCCTGGCCCTCGCGCTCGCCCTCAAAGCCTCGCCCTTCCACGCCTTCCTCGCCTTCAGCGACTGGCTGTGGGCGACCGACGCGCGCGAGCACGCCATCGCGCTCGCGCGCCAGTACGAGCTGCTCGCCGACTACCTCTCCGGCCCCGGGCAGCTGCCGCGCGCGCAGGTGCTCGATGAGCTGCGCGCCGACTTCCTCGCGCACTCCCAGGCCAAGTACCTCCCCGAGGTGCTGCGCTTGGCGGGGGCTGGCGCGCGCGGTGGGCCACGCTAGCGCTTCGCCGCGGCGCCGGTTGCGCGCGCGCCCAGGACGTTAGCGTGTGCCGCCCATGCGGACCCTGCGCGACCTCTACCTCGACGATGCGCGCGTGGCCGCAGCCCGCGCCGCCCTGGCGGAGGACCGCGAACTGACCATCGGCGCCTGCCATGGCGGGGTGATCGCGGTGCTGCTCGCCGCGCTCTGCCATGCGCGCACCCCCGCCAGCGCGCCGGTGATCGTCTGCAACGATCCCGCGACCCTGGTCGACGACCTCGAGGAGCTCGGGGTGGTCGCCGCCCACCTGCCCGAGCTCGAGCGCTTCGAGGAGGATGAGGAGCTCTCGGACCGCAGCGGGCACAACCGGCGCATGGCCGCGCTCGAGGCCTACAGCGCCGGCGCCGCGCTGGTCGCCAGCCCGCTCGCGGTCGAGCAGCCGGTGCCCGATCTCGCCGAGGTCACGAGCTCGAGCATCATCGTGCGCCCGGGCGCGAGCTTCGACCTCCACGCCCTGGTCGACCGCCTGGTCGACGCCGGCTACCGCGTCACCCCGGTGGTCGAGGGGCGCGGCGAGCTGGCGGTGCGCGGCGGCATCATCGACATCTTCCCGTGGATCGGCCAGGATCCCCTGCGCCTCGAGTTCTTCGGCGACCAGGTGGAGGCGATCAGGCGCTTTGACGTCTTCTCGCAGGAGTCGGTCAGCCGCGCCGAGGAGGCCATCCTCGCCTCCTCCGGCGGCGGCCTGGCGACCAGCCATTTGTGGAGCCAGCTGCCGCCAGGCGCGGTGGTGGTGGTCGGCGACCTGCCGCTGCGCACGCGCCTGAAGAAGGACCACGGGCGGCGCGAGCTGCGCTTCGCCCGCCAGCTCGAGGCCGGGGCGCTCGACGCCGCCACCCTCACCGTCGAGCGCTTCCGCGGCGACCTGCGGCGCGCGCTCAATGAGCT
>JAYVMM010000095.1:0-2729 GCA_043758975.1 Planctomycetota bacterium
CGGCGGATTGGGCAGGCCGTCGTCGATGGCCGAACCAGCGAGCGACGCCGCGCCCGGCAGGGTCACCGTCTGCGCTGGGCCGGCGTTGACCACCGGCGCGGTATTGGCCGCGGTGCCCACCGTGATCGCCACCGTGGCGCTGCCGCTAAGGGCCCCGTCGTTCGCGGTCATGCGCAGGATGTAGGTTCCCGCGCCAGAGAAGGTGACCGTGGTGCAGGTCGCGCCGGGATTCGCGAACAGCGCGGCTCCCGGACCACTGTCCATGCTCCAGCCATAGGCCAGTGCTGGGGGCGGAAACGATGCATTGCCATCAACTACGGTCGCCGCGACCACTGCCTCGGCGCCCACGGCGATGGATTGGGAGGGTCCGGTCGAAACCTGGGGCCCGGCAGCGAGAGGTTTTGCGAGGGCGGCGACATCGCTGGGGGTCAGCGCGCGGCTGTAGATCCGCACGTCGTCGAGCGAACCCTGGTAGTTCTCGCCTCCAACTTCGGAGCCGCCGATGATGAAGGGGGCGGAAGGCTGGGCCGGAAGCGGGCCCGTGAAGGAGGAATTGCTCGCCCTGAGCTGGCCATCGATGTAGACGCTGATGCCGGCGGCCGGATCGTAGACCGAGCAGAAATGGTGCCAGGCCTGGTTGTTCCAGGTCCCGTTCCAGGCGAACGGCAGGACATGGAGGATGCCACCCGACCACACCGCGCTCTGGGCGAGACCGTTCGGGCTCAACTGCAGCGGGGTGAAGTATCCATCGTGGCGGATGATCGACGCATAGGCCGTGGCGGACTGAGCGGTGTTGAACCAGGCAGACACGCTGATGGCGCCAGCCGGCGCCACCTGAGTGCCACTCGCGCAGCGCACGGTGCCGCCAGTGAAGGTGAGCGCGCTGCCGAATTTCCCAGTCGCGAAGGCCGCGTTCGCAATTGTTCCAGTGTTGCCATTGCCAGTGGCGTCAGCCGCAAGCTGGCTGCCAGCCGCCTCGTCAAGCCGCCACCACAGGGCCATCGAACTGTCCACGGGCAATTGGTTGATCCATTGGTCGATCACGCTGAGAGCCGTGCAATCCACCCGGTTGCGCGAAATGTTCGGCATCTTCAAGGTGGGGTCGACCGCGAGCATGCGCAGGTGCATCAGCGAGTTGGCGAGGCTCAGCGGCGCGACCACTTCAGAGCCTGCCAGCCCCATGTTCGAACGAACCGCGCCGTTGATGATCCCCGCGGCGCTCAGCGGAGTATCGAAGCGGGCATCGAAGAAAGCAGGCGCTCCGCCAGGCCGGTGGCAGAGGGCGCAATTGGCATCGAGATAGGAGCGGACGCGGCTTTCCAGGGTCGCCCCCTGGTTGTTCACTGCAACCAGCTGCGACATTCCGGCGATGCCGCCTTCGCCGATGTTGGTGGTGAACATGTTCAGGTAATTCCAGGTGCGCAGCTGATTGTCGGTGACCGCAGTCGGATAGGTGAAGGCGCCGTTGAGCTGGCGCGTCTTGGGTCCGAGCACAAATCCGGCATTGGCGGAGTGGCAGATCAGGCACTCGCCCTGGGAAGGGTAGTGCCAAGTCTGGGAGCGCGATCCGCCGTTCGCCGTAGCTACGGCGATCGGCTCGTCCAGCCCGGAGCCGGCGACCAGGTCAGCATCGGAATTGTCGCTGCGCCAGCGGTAGGTCACGCCATAGCCCGCGCTGGCGCCACCCCCGACTATCAGTAGGCGGGTTTCGAGCCGCCGGACTTGGGTAGGGTCACCATCATTGAGGCCAAGCTCGAAATTCTTGATCAGCAAGGTGCCGGTCGGGAAGGTCCATTCGCCGGTCGCAGCGAAGGCGATCCTGCCTCCAGCAGGCAGGGCGATCCAGCGCTGCTTGATGGCACCGTCGGACCACAGCTGGGTATTGACGCCATAAGGGACGATCCCAGCCGCCGGAGTCAGCGATGCGAGATCGGTGAACACCCTGGTCGCCGAGAGGGTCGCTGGCGCCTGGGCGGCAGCTGGCGGGACGTTCAGCCCTGCGACCGGCGGTCGGAATGGCAAACCGTAGGCGGTGCTGCCGCTGATCGCATAGGCGGTGCCGATGACGATGCTGGCCGACAGGCCGGGAGCGCTGGCGAAGCTCTTCACCGTCGCCGAGGCAGACAGCTGGAATGGGGCGGAATATGCTGGCGATGCCAACGTCGGCGCAGTGCCATCGACAGTATAGAAGATACTCGCTCCCGGCGTCGTCGTGGCCAGCGAGATCGTGATCGGCCCGCTGAAGGTGCCGGCGCCCGGCATGGCCGCCGGAGGTGAGCAGGAGTTGATGATGGTGAAAGGAGCGCTGACGGCACCGATCAGGCCAGGTGAGCTCGCTAATAGGGTGTAGCCGCTGCCGGGGCTGCCGATGCTGAGATCGCCGAAGGTGGCGACGCCATTGACCGCCAGAACGGTGAGGGTCCCGTTGAGGGTACCGCCGCCCGGGTTCGCACCGAGGGCGATGGTGATAGCCCCGGTTGCCCCCGGCAGGGTGCCGCCTGAGGAATTGCGGATGGCGATCTGCACCGGCGGAGCGATGGTCTGGCCGACGTCGACCGGGATCGGCTGAACGCTGAAGGCGAGAGCGGAAGGGTTGAGAGCGATGGCATTCGCAAGCGCCTGCACCTCGGAACCGCTAAGCGCGCGATTGTAGACCTGGACCTCGTCGAGGGTCCCGAGGTAGGGCATGCCCACGCCGCCCTCCTGGCCGCCGAGGACCCATGGATTTG
>JAYVMM010000096.1:0-4448 GCA_043758975.1 Planctomycetota bacterium
CAGCGCTGCCGCCGCCCTGGCGGCAGCGCTGGGCGCGGTGCTCGCGGGCCAGACCGCCCACCTCGCGCAGCCCTACCACTGCCGCAGCGCGCGTGACGAGCGCCCCTTCCGCCTGGTCGCCAGCGCGCTGCCGCCGCCACTCGGCGGGGCGCTGGTGATGCACCAGGAACAAGTCGGCACCCCCGCCCTCGCCGCGTCCCCGTCCGGCGGCATGCCCTTCCACCTGCTGGCGCAGGCACCGGTGCTGATGTGGTACGAGGACGCAGAGGGCCGCTGCCGGTGGCGCAACCAGCTCTGGCAGGCGCTTGCCGGCCACGCGCCCGGCGCCGCGCCGGAGGCGGAGTGGCAGCAGCTCCTCCATCCCGAGGACCGCCCGCCGACGGCTCTCGGTCTGGCCCAGGCGCTGCTCGCGAGTCCCGGCGGCACGCGCATCCTCCGCCTGCGCCGCCGTGATGGCACCTACGCTGAGATGCTGGCGTCCGCCACCGCCCTCGATGGCGGCAGCGGCTGGCTCGGCTGCTGCACCGATATCGGCGAGCTGCGCAGCGCCGCGAGCGAGCTCCAGCGCGCCGGCGAGCGGCTCGAGCGCGAGCTGCACTTCGCCGGCGCGCTCAACCGCCTCTCGCAGCTCATCAGCGGCATGGGCGAGCGCGACCAGCTGCTGGAGGCGCTCTCGCCGCTGCTCGGGCGCGCCCTCGGGCTCGACCGCAGCCTGGTCTTCGACGTCGACCTCACCCGCCGCGAGGCGCTCGGCCTGAGCGAATGGCTCAATCCGTCGTGCCCGACGGCGACTACCGTCAAGCGCGACTACCCGCTCGCACTGTTCCCCGAGAGCCTGCGCCATCTCTGGGAGATGCGCAGGCCACTCGAGAGCCACCGCGACCAGCCCAATCCCCGCCTGGAGAGCGAAGGTTCCGCCCCCATGCTGCACGACGGCATGGAGATCCACAGCCTGCTCTGGCATCCCTTTGACTTCCGCTCTGACGGCTTCCTGCTCATAACCCTCAATCAAGTCGCCCAGCGCCGGATCTGGCAGGCGGAGGAGCGCCGCTTCCTCGAAGCGGTGGCCAACCTGGTCACCCTCGCGCTCACGCGCATCCGCATCACCGATGAGCACCGCCGCGTCCAGGAGCGCCGCCGCCTGGGCGAGCGCATGGCGGCGATGGCGCAGGTCGCCGGCGGCGCCAGCCACGCCCTCGAGCGGTCCCACGCCGCACTCGCGCAGGCGGCAGACGCCCTTGCCGGCAGCAGCTCGCGGGAGGAGCGCGTCCTGGCGGGCGACCTGCAGGCCGCTATCGCCTCAGCGCGCCGGACCTCCAGCCAGCTGCTCGGCCTCAGCCGCTGCCGCGCCCAGCGCACCCAACCGCTCAATGCCGCCGCGGTGCTCGCGCGCCTGCGCCAGGCGGTGGAGGAGCTGCCCGGGCCGCGGGGCGGCTGCACCCTGGCGGAGGAGGCGGGCGCGCTCCTGCTGCGCGCCGATCCCGCCCTGCTCGACCAGGCCCTGCGCGCTCTCGCCGCCCACCTCCGCCGTGGCCTGTCCGCGGAGGGCGCGCTCACGGTCGCGGCGGCACGCCGCACGCTCGCGCCCGCGGCGGCGCGTGCACTTGGGCTCGAGGCCGGGGACTACCTCGCCATCGCCATCGCCATCGGCGGCCCGGCGCTCCCCGGCGCCGAGCACGCCTTCGATGCCCTCGCCGCAGCACATGCCGGCGAGGGCGAAGCGGACCTCGGCCTGATCGCCGCCGCCGCCATCATCACCGGCATGGATGGCGGCCTCGCCGTCGCTGATGCCGTCATCCCCGCTACCGCCCTCACCGCCTACCTGCCCTTGACCCAGGCCGCGGGCGCGGTCGCGACCCCGCTACGCCTGCCGGCGCTGGGTGGGCGCGAGACCGTGCTGCTGGTCGAGGACGATCCCGCGCTGCTCGGCCTGGTCAGCGACAGCCTGCGCCACCTCGGCTACCAGCTGCTCGCCGCCAGCTCCGGCGCCGAGGCGCTGCGCGTCTCCGCCCGCCATGCCGGCGTCATCGACCTGCTGCTCACCGACGTCATGCTGCCGCAGCACAGCGGGCACGCGCTCGCCTCCCAGCTGGTGCAGAGCCGCAAAGAGCTGCGCGTCGTGTTGATGTCGGGCTTCCCCGCCGACGCCTTCAGCGCCCAGCGCGAATTCGCCCACGCCGCCTTCCTGGCCAAGCCCTTCACCATCGACGAGCTGGCGCGCACCGTGCGCGCCGCGCTCGATGCTGGGCGCACCGCCGCTGGTTGAAGTATTGAGTGCGCGCGGGCCTGGCGCAGCCACCAACGGCCTAGCCGGAATCGTCGACCGTGAGCGCGGGATCGATCTCGGCCTTGATCAGCTGGGTCAGGTCACTGAGCGCGGCGGCGCGCCCCGCCTGCGCGCGC
Organism: Planctomycetota bacterium; assembly: GCA_043758975.1. GTDB lineage: Bacteria > Planctomycetota > UBA11346 > UBA11346 > UBA11346 > BOG-1363. The sequence goes on from JAYVMM010000096.1 coordinate 2,404, forward strand.
GCCAGCTCCCCGCCCACGCGCACACGCAGGACCCGCCCGTCGAAATCCCACAGTTCGAGGTCGCCGGCAGCGCCGCCCAGGCCAGGCAGCAGCTTGTCCGCGACCAGGCGCTGGATGCGCAGCAGGGTCTGGATCCGCCCCGCCGGGCCGGCGCGGGGCGCGGACGGCGGCGCTGCCGCCGGCTTGTGCAGCACTTCCTCGATCAGGCGCGGGATGTCGCTGCGGCAGCTGCCGCAGCCGGTGCCGGCGCCGGTGGTAGTTACCACCTCCTCGACGCCGGTGCAGCCATGCACCGTCACCGCCGTGCGCACGGTCTCCTCGGCGATGGCGTAGCAGCGGCAGAGCAGAGGATCGAGCTCCTCGTCCGGCTCCAGGCTCTCGCCCTGGTAGGCGGCGACCGCCGCCTGCAGCGCGACCACCGCCCACAGCTGGGCTGGCAGCAGAGCATGGTCGAGGCCGCCGAGGTGGTGCGCGAGCTCACGGTGGCCGAGATGCTTGCACTCATCCAGGGTGCGCCCGACCGCCAGCTCGGTGAGCGCCGAGGAGGAGGCGACCTGGTCGGCGCAGTTGAAGACCTGGAATTTCGCCTGGGTGACGCGCTTGCCCCCGCCGTCGATGGCCAGATAGAAGCGCAGCGCATCGCCGACCACGATCGATCCGACATCGCCCACCGCGCTGGCGTTGAGCAGCTTGCCGACGTTGCGCGGGCGCCGCACATGGTCGTCGAGGAGTTCAGCGGGGGTCATGTGCAGGCAGGGTTGCCCGCCCGGAGCGCGAAGCAAGCGCCCGCCGCCCGGCACACGGGAGCAGGTTGGAGGGGCACCGCGCGCGGCTATGCTGCCGGCGTGCCCCGCCTGCGCGCCCTGGCCATGGTGTGCCTCTCCGCCGTCCTGGCCGGCGCCGCTGCCGCTGCCGAGCGCGAGCCGCAGCCCCTGCCGGGCAACAGCGGCAACGCCCAGGACATCCTCAGGGCCCTGATGGAGCTGCGCCGCGGCGACGGTGCTGCCCTGCAGGCGCTGCCATGGAGCGCCTACACCGCGCCCATTGCCTTGGCCGAGGCGGCGGATGCCAGCCTGCAGCGCCGCTGGACCAGCGCGCTGCCGGCGATCCTCGCCGGTCTGCACGCCACCACCCGTGCCGCCGTGCTCACCGAGCTCGACCAGGCCTACCGCGCCTGCCTGCCGCCTGCCGCCACCCCGGCGGAGGCGCTGACCCTGGCGGGCGCCTTCCTCCCGGCGCCGAGCGCGCTGCACGCCATTGGCGCCGAGGCCGACGTCGCCTTCGACCATGGGCGCTTCCAAGACTTCCTCGGCCTCCATGGCCTGTCCACGCTGTACGCCGGCTCCCCACCGGCGCCGCACGACACCCGCGCCGAGGTCGCGCGCGCGCTCAGCGGGCGCGCGGCGGCGGTCGACCCGAGCCTCGAGCTGTCGCCGCCCGGGACGCCGCTGCCGGCGCTCGCCCCTCTCAGCGAGCGCGCCCCCCGCCTGGGGGTGCGCTGGGCGGTGGTGCCGGGCTGGCTGCTGGCCTGCGATCCGTGGGGCCTGCCGCTGTGGCAGTACCGCGTCGACCGTTCTGCGCGCGTCACCACCGGCGACGGCGCCGCACTGGTCGAGGACAGCCAGGGCTTGCGCGCGCTGAGCGATCAGGGCGCCATCACCGCGCTGCCGCCGCTGCCCGCCGGTGCGCACGCGCTCGCGGTCAGCGGCGGCGCCGCCTGGTTCTCCGCCGCCGGGCAGGGCTACCGCTTCGATCTCGCGAGCGCGGCTATCGCCCGCCTGGCGCTGGGCGAGGAGCCATGCGGCGCGCCCCTGGTGCGCGGCGGGCGGAGCCTATGGCTGCTGCCGCGCGAGCTGCTGCTCTTCGACGGCGACCAGAGAATCGCCCACCTGCGCCACGGCCTGCCGGTCGAACGCGGCTGGCGGCTGTCCGGGCTCGGCAGCCAGGCCCTGATCATCGCCCTCGACGGCTCGCTGTGGCGCCTGGAATCGCTCGCCGAGCAGCTCAATCATGCCGCTCCCGGCGAGCAGGGCCGCCTGCTGGTC
>JAYVMM010000097.1:0-3848 GCA_043758975.1 Planctomycetota bacterium
CGGAACGCGCGGATGCGCGCGGTTCCTCGCTCGCCACCAGGCTGCGCGCCCTACTCAAGCACGTCGACGCCGAGAACGAGGCGCTGCGCGCCATCGCCCGCCAATGGACGGGGCTGAGCCGCGTCGACCACAGCGACGACCTCGCGACCATGACCGGCGAGCTCAAGCTGGTCGGCAACCGCCTCGACCTGTGGGCGAGCGAGCTCGGGCAGGCCAGCCAGCAGCTGCGCGGCGAAGGCATCGCCGGCGGCATGACGCTGTCGCCCCTGCTGGTCGCCCTCGCCGAGGAGCTCACGGCGTGGACGCGCGGTGTTGCCCATCAGCTCAGTGTCGCCGGGCTCGACGCCCAGGGCGCGCATGGTGCGACCGCGCTGCTGCGCGGACGTGCGCTTGCGGAGGCCGCACTCGCCGACCTCGCCAGCTTCCGCCACGATCTCGCTCTGGTGGTCGCCCGCCTCGAGGCCAGCACCCTGGCCGGCAGCGCCGAATCGGCGCTCGCCCGCCTGCAGCGCGCGCTGCCCATCGCCCGCGGCGAGCGCGGCTGGCGCGGCGAGGGCAGCGCCGGCGAACCCGGTCTGCTCGGGGTGTTCTTCTCCGGAACCGAGCTCAGCGGCATTGAGCGCTTCCGCGAGGTGGCGGTGCCGAACTGGCGAAACCGCGATGTGCCCAAGCTCGGGCGCGACAACTTCTCGGTGCGCTACAGCGGCGAGGTGCTGGTGCCCTCTGACGGCGACTGGTGGTTCATGGCCGGAGCTGACGACGGTGTGCGCCTGAGCGTCAACGGTCAGAGCCTGCTGCCTAAGGACGCGTGGAAGACGCAAGGATACACCGACTACCGCGGCCACCTCCAGCTCAAAGCGGGCTGGCATAGAATCGTGCTCGAGATGTTCCAGGGTACCGGCGATTCCGGCATCGGCCTGGCGATGGGCGCCAATGAGAGCGAGATCCACCCGCTCACTGCCGCCAGCCTGCGCAGCGCCAGCGGCCCGGATAGCGGCTTGGTGCGCCTGATGGCCGATCTGCCGCGTGAGCAGGTCGGTGCCGCCGACCAGCGCATGGCTAGCGCCATGGGCATGATCGCTCTGGTGCCCGACAGCATCGCCCAGATCGGCTTGGTCGCCGCCAACGACGATGTCAGCCACCTCAGTCGCCAGCACCGCGAGCCGGCAGCCGCCCTCAATGGGCTTGCCGCCAAGCTCAATACTGCCGATTCCCAGGCCCTGCTGCTGGCCGAGCGCCAGAGCACTGATCTCGCCGCCGATGCGCGCCGCGCGCGCGACCTGCTCGAGGACCAGGTCGGGCGCGAGCTGCACGGCCGCGGGCAGCCCGGCGACCTCAGCCCGCTGCGCCAGGCCCTGGCCCGCGTGCGCGACCGCGCCCAGGATCTCCATCGCACCTCCGAACGCCTCTCGAGCAAGGACCGCGAGCTGCGCCAGCGCATCGAATTCGAATCCGGACGGGCGTGGGTCGGTGAGTTCGGACGCGAGGCGCTGGTGGCGCGTCGCGCCCTGCTCGACGAGGCGCGCCGCTCTGACGCCCTGTTGCCGACGCGCGCGGCGGCGGTGCAGATCGCCCGCCATCTCGCCGCCTTCACGCCGGCGGTGCGCGATGCGCTCAATGCCCTCGCGGCCCAGCCCGACAACGTGCATCAGGCCGGTGACCGCCTCAACGAGCAGGCCGGTCGCCTCGAGGGGCTGCTGCACGAATGCGAAGACTGGGAGCGCAAGGTCAACCTCGAGCAACGGGTAGAGCTCGCGCATGCCGCCGCGGTCGAGCTGCCCGAGCACAGCACCGGCATCGACGAAGCAGCCTACACGCGCCTCGCCGCCAAGGCCGCACCGGTGATCCGCGCGGTGCGACGCAGCGGCGACACCGGCCAAGCCGATGAGCTCGAGCGCCTGCTCGGCACCGGCAGCGCCGACCTGCATGCCGCCGAGTTCGGCGACCGGCTCGCCCAACTCGGTCGTGAAGGCCAAACCTGGTACGGCGATCTCGACCGCCAGACCGCCGAGCAGCTCCATGTCTCCGCTACTGAGCTCGCGCACCGCGCCAAGGAAGCCGACCAGACCGCGATTACCGTGGTCGACCTCGACGAGGCCCGCCTGGCGCTCGCGCTCGAGGCCGAGCATCGCCGCGACCAGCAACCGGTCGGCCTCGCCGCCGCCTTTACGCTACTCTCAACCGATATCGGCGTGGTGGTCGACTCCCGGGTGGTGCCCACTCCCGACCAGGTCGAGGAGTTCGCCAAGCGAGCTGCCGCCCTGGCCAACATGCGTGGCGACCACGAGCGCGCGGCAGCCATCGCCGCCGCAGCCAAGCGCCCGGATCCGGCGCCGAGCGCATCCTCGCTGCAGGCGCTCGCCGACCAGGCGCGCCATGCTGCCGATCATGCAGAGGAGCGCCCGGCGGTGATCGCGGCGCTCAAGGACCTGGCTCGGGCCGACGCTGCGCGCGAACGCGCTGCCGATGCGGCCAAGCGCGAGGCGGCGGCCGAGCAGCTGCGCGAGCTGGTGGCCCGCGATGCCGCCTTGAAGGCTGAGGAGCTCGCCGCGCGCCAGGCCTTCGCCGATGCCGAGCGCGCCCTGGCCGACGCCGTGCCCGCACTCGAGCAGGAGACCAAGACCGCGGGCGCTCAGGTCAAGGATCCGGAACTGGCCAAGGCGCTCGCCAAGGCCGACGAGGAGCTGCCGCAGGCGGCGCGCCAGGCGCGGGATCTCGGCGCCCAGGCTGCCATGCGTCCGGCCAGTCTGCGCGATGTGCCTGCGCCGGCAAACCAGCAGCCGCAAGGCGCTGATCAGGTCCAGCAGGCGAACCAGCCGCAGCAGACGAACCAGCCGCAGCAGGCGAACCAGGCCCAGCAGGCAAACCAGCCCCAGCAAGCGAACCCGGCCCAGCAGGCGAACCAGCCCCAGCAAGCGAATCAGGCACCGCCTCAGCAGTCCCAGCAGGGGGCTCAAGCCCAGGCCCAGAATCCTCAGGCGCCGCAAGCGCCTGCTGCGAGTGCGCCAACCGCCGATCAGCCCAATCCAGCGCAGGATGGGCTGCCGAGCTCCGAACTGGTGCAACGGGCCGAGGCCCTGGCCGATCAGATCGCCGCCCAGGCCGCGACGCCGGTGGCCGAGCACTTTCAGCGTCCTGCCACCGACCGGGCTGGGAAAGACAGCGCCGCGCATCAGCCGGCGGCGGAGGTCGGACGCGATCTGGCCAATCTGGTGGCCGAGGAGCGTGCCGCCGCCGAGCGCCTGGCGCAGGTGGTCGGCGCCCAGGACCAGGAACGCCAGCAGCTGGCCCAAGCGATCGAATCCGCCGCGGCGCTGGCGGAAACGCCACCTGCCGACCCTGCCGCACAGCAGGCGGCGCAGGCCGCCGCCCAGCCAGCGCAGCAGTCCGCGCAGGCGCAGCAGGCCGCGCAGCAGGCGCAGCAGGCGCAGCAGGCCGCCAACGATCTCCAGCACCAGGCCGATCGCGCCCAGGACGCGGCGGAGGCAGCGCAGGCGGCAGCGGAAGCCGCCCAGGGCAGCGCCGATCAGGGGCAGGCGCAAAACAAAGCGGCCCAGGCAGCGGCGGCCGAGCAGCAGGCGGTGGCGGCGGAAGCCAAGGCGCTCGACGCGCAGATCCAAGCGCTCGGCCTGCAAAAGGCGGCCGCCCGCCAGTCCAGCGACCCGCAGGCCGAAGCGGCGGCGGCCGAGGCGGCCGGCAACCTCAGCGCCGCCGAGCAGGACTCGCTGCAGGCACTTGAGAATGCCGAACATGATGGCCAGTCAGCGACCGCCAAGCAGGCGGCAGGCAATCTTGCGCGCGCCGCCGAGGCGCTGAAATCCTTCGCCAGCTCCACCCCGCGCGACGCC
>JAYVMM010000098.1:0-2646 GCA_043758975.1 Planctomycetota bacterium
AGGAGCGGCGAGAGCGGCCCACCCTGGGGGGTCCCCTGGGTGCGCTCTGACACCAGCCCACCTTCCATCATCCCCGCCGTCAGATACCGGCGGATGAGACGGAGGATTCGCCTGCCTTCGATCCGGCGGGCCAGACGCGACATCAGGACCTGGCGCACACACAAAAACCCCCGGCCTGGAAGCCGGGGGTTTGGTGCTGGTGGAGGTAAGGAGATTCGAACTCCTGACCTTTTGAATGCCATTCAAACGCTCTACCAACTGAGCTATACCCCCCAACCATAGCGCCGAACGCCCGGCTCCGGCCCGACAACAGCCGCCGCTGAGCGCGGAGCGGGAAGCTACGGTTCACCCCAGGTCGGGCAAGGAGATTTTGCTTCCCTTGACGGCGATAGAGCACCCCGGAGAGAGGGGTCCGGTCCAGCCTTGTGCCATGCGGCGATGGGGGCTAGGATCACTCTGGCCCTTTCCCAGCGGAGCTCCGGATGTCCACCTGCCGCCTGATCGCGCCCCTGCTGCTGGCAGCCCAATTCGCCTGCGCCGCCGAGGTCGCCCCGGTGGTCGGAGAGGTCAAGCCGTGGAGCGAGACCTTCGCCATGACCCTCCAGGGCAAGGATCGCACCTACGTCGTCCATGACGGCAACAGCTTCCTCATGGCCACCCTCGAGGATCTCGCCACCCCGGCCTTCCTCAACGGCAAGGACGTGATGTTCAATGCCAAGCTCGGGCGCATCGAGGGCTCGCACGTCCGCTTCTACAATATCCCCAAGGTCGACGCCGACGGCTCGCCGGAGCTGTGGCGCACCCGCGTCGACGGCGATAACCTCTTCGTCTTCGGCCACATGACTCTCAACGGCACCGCTTTGCACCTGCAGATCGTCGCCGCCGCCAATGCGCCCTCAGACAGCCAGCTCATCGCCGAGCGCCTGTCCAAGGTCGCCGCCGACGATCTCAATGCCCGTCTCCTCGTCGCCACCTGGGTGCGCGAGCAGGGGAATCAGCAGGGCAACCGCGAATTCTGGCTGGTCTCCGCCGACACCATCATCTCCCAGGTGGTCGACGACGCCACCGTGCAGGCTGAGGCCAAGAAGGACGTCACCCTGGTGATCCAGGCGATGACCTGGTGCCAGGACCTGCTGCACGACATCCCGCGCGCCGCCCGTCTCGGCAGCGCGGCCTGGATCCGCACCGTCGGCGGCACCGGGGCCGAGGATGTCGCCAAGCGCATGCGCCGCTGGGACCTCGAGTTCTACAACGGCCAGTGGCGCCCTCGCGGCGAGGCGCTGAACCTGGAGTTCACCGATCGCTTCAACGCCATCGGCTGGCGCGACAGCGAGAACTTCTACAAGCTCGGGCGCTGGGCCGACGCCAACGCCGAGGTGCTGCCGCGCGCGCGCGAACTGAGCTACCGCTGCTACCAGGCGGGCTTCCGCGCCAATCCCAACCACAACGGCATCCGCCGCGAACTGGGCATGGAGCTGGTCGCCGATAGCGGCGGCGGCGAAGCGCGGCAAGGCGACTTCAAGGACCCCAACACCGGCGTGGTGGTGACCACCCCCCAGGGCTGGTCGCGCACCGATCCCATCGACGGCGACGTGACCTGGATCGACCCCAGCAGCGACACCGCGGTGATTTCGGCCAAGGTGCTGCACGCCGATGAGGAGGGCCAGACTTTCAAGTCCCTGTGGGCGGCACAGCTCGCGGGGGTGTCGACCAAGTCCGGCTTCAGCAACCTCGGCGAGGAGAAGCTGACCTTCGCCCGCGGCGATGCCCAGCGCCTGAAGTACTCCTACCATGAAGGCCGCTACGTGCGCCTGGCCGAGCTCCTGCTCGCCTACAACCGTACCGCCAAGGTCGGCGTGCGCTTCGAGGCGAGCGCGGCCGAGAACGAGGCGGAGTCGGTGCACAAGCAGCTGCAGACGGTGTTCGCCAAACTCGACATCCCCAATGCGCCGACCCCGGGCGACCAGGCTGCGCCGACGCCGCGCGACACGCCTCCCGCCGCTTCGTCCGCGCCGGCATCGCCCGGGCGCTCCAAACAGCCGCAGGGCAAGCCACCCGCACTACTCCAGCCCAGCGGCACCGGCGTACCGCTGCCGACCAGCCCGGGCGGTGCGACTCCTCCCCCGTCGGCGCCGACTGGGCCCAAGGCCTCCGCCGATCCCAACTGAACCGGGCGCGCCGCCTCAGGGGCCGCAGGTGCAGTCGCACCCCGGCAACCCGCCCCGCCGACTCCGGCACCGTGTTGAGCGGTTTCGCGGCGTTTGGCACCGGTTTCGCCTCCACGACGCCGGCGCCTGGTGCGACTGGACAAGCCCGCCCCATCGGGACAAATTGCCACGGCGGAGCATGGCGGCACGCGCAGGCAGAGAGCGCGATAATGCACACTAGCATGCCGGGATGGCGGAACTGGCAGACGCAGGGGACTTAAAATCCCCCGACCGCAAGGTCATCCGGGTTCGATTCCCGGTCCCGGCAGTAGATCCTAACTTGCAGCCATATCGTTGTGCCTTGCCGCAATCAGCAGACCCCGCATCGAACCACGATCAACGACATCGACAGACTAACTTCCTATCGCTGGAACTCGGCTCCACCAACGCTCACCAGCCGATAGCGAGGGAAGTGCTCATGGTGTGCTGAACTCGATAA
>JAYVMM010000099.1:0-10521 GCA_043758975.1 Planctomycetota bacterium
TCGCGATCCACCTCACCCCCACCGCCGCCGCGTCCGGCGCGCCACCGGCGGCGCCGGCGGCGCCGCGCACCGGGCGGTTGCTCCTGCTCGACGACCAGCAGGGGGTGCGCGAGGTGGTCGCCGACGGCCTGCGCCGCTTGGGCTGGGAGGTCTCGACTTTTGCGGACGCGGAGGCGGCGCTGGCGGCGTGGGACGTCGCCGCGCCGCCCTTCGCGCTCGCGCTGGTCGATCTGATCATGCCCGGCATGGGCGGGGCGGCGGTGTTCCGCGCCCTGCGCGCACGCGACCCGCGCGCCCAGGTGGTTTTGATGTCGGGGCACACCGCGGGCGAGAACCTCGATGCCCTGCGCCAGGAGGGGCTGGCGGGCTTTGTCGAGAAGCCGGTGCGGTTGCGCCAGCTCGCCCAGCTGCTCGGCACCCTGCTCGAGGCGAGTGCGCCATGACGGCTGCTGACGCCTATGCCGACGAATCGGACATGATCAAGCGCATGCGCCAGCACCGCCTCAAAGGGCTCTCCGAGATGGCCGCCGGGATGGCGCACGAGATCAACCAGCCGTTGGGCGGCATCCGCGGCTTCGCCGAGGGCATCCTCATCGGGCTGGAGGAGGGCTGGGACATCTCGACCCAGGAGATCATCGCCAAGATGCGGCGCATTATCAGCGAGGCCGACCGCATCGACGAGCTGATCCAGGGCGTGCGCAGCTTCGCCGACGACGGGGGACGCCTCGACCTGGTGGCGGTCGATGCGCTGACCGCGACCCAGGCAGCGGTGCGCCTGATGGGCACGCGCCTGCAGGCGCACGGGGTGGAGATCGCGGTGAGCGACAACGGTATCGGCATGGACGACGCCACCCTGGCCCAGGCCGGCGAGCCGTTCTTCACCACCAAGGGCCCCGACCGCGGAGTCGGGCTCGGCCTGGCCACCGTGCGCGGCGTGCTCGCGCAGTGCGGTGGAGAGCTCGCGCTCGAGAGCGTGCTCGCGGGCGGGACCACGGCGACGGTGCGCTTATGGCAGCGCAGTGAGGAGCGCCCATGAGCAGCACCGGCATGGACATCGCCATCATCGACGACGAGGAGGTCATGCGCGCATCGCTGCGCGACTTCCTCACCCGCCAGGGCAACCGCATGCGCGAGTATCCCGACGGCGCCAGCGCGGTGGCCGCCTTCGCGCGCAACCCGCCCGATCTCGCCCTGCTTGACATCCGCATGCCGGGCGAGGACGGCCTGAGCGTGCTGCGGAAGCTGCGCGAAGACCATCCCGAGCTGCCGGTGATCATGATGTCCGGGCACGGCACCATGGATGCGGCGATCGAGGCCCTGCGCCTGGGGGCGGCTGACTTCCTGCGCAAGCCGGTGCGCTACCCCGAGCTGCTCGCGGCGCTCGAGCGCACCCGCCGCTTGATGGAGGTGGAGGGCGATCGCACCCGCCTGCGCGCCGCGCTCGCGCGCAGCCAGGCGCCCGCCGACAGCGGCTTCATCGGGCGCGGCGCCGCCTGCCGCGAGGTGCAGCTGTTCCTCGAGGCCGCCACCCGCTCCGCCTTCGACAGCGTGCTGGTCACCGGCGAGACCGGCAGCGGCAAGGACGTGGTGGCGCGCGAGCTGCACCGCCGGCTGCGCGGTGACCAGGCGCCCTTCGTGGCGGTGAACTGCCCGGCGCTGCCCGAGACCCTGGTCGAGAGCGAGCTCTTCGGCCATATGAAGGGCGCCTTCACCGGCGCCGACAGCGACCGCCCGGGCGCATTCGAGATGGCGGACGGCGGCACCCTCTTCCTCGACGAGCTCGGCGACCTCTCCGCCGCCGCGCAGTCCAAGCTGCTGCGCGCGCTCGAGACCCGCCAGGTGCGCCGCCTGGGCGGGTGCAAGGACGCCGCGGTCGACGTCACCATCATCGCCGCCACCAACCAGGACCTCGAGGCCATGGTCGCGGCGGGGAGTTTCCGCCGCGACCTGCTCTACCGCCTCAACACCTTCCTGCTCGCGCTGCCGCCCCTGCGCAGGCGTAGCGAGGACATCCCCGAACTGGCCGAGCACTTCCTCCGCCAGTTCGCCACCCGCCGCAAGCTCGCGCGCGCAGAGCTCGCGCCCGCGGCGCTTGCCGCGCTGTGCACCTACGCCTTCCCCGGCAACGTGCGCGAGCTGCGCAACATCATCGAGCGCGCGGTGATGCTCAGCCCGGACGGGGCGATCGGGGTCGAGCTGCTCGCCCTGCCGCGTGGCGCATCCGCGGCGCTCGGACGAGGCGCCCGAGGCCGCTGAGACCAGGGAGGCGCTCAGCCGCCATCGCTGGAACCGGCGTGCCGCCGCCAAGGCGCTGAAGATCTCCTACGAGGCGCTGCGCTGGCGCATCGACAAGTACGGGCTGATGAAATAGCCGGCGCTGCCCAGGTCATCCACCATGGCTGCACCGGCCATGCCGGTGGCCAGCTGGGGAGATCCAGGATCTCCCGCCCATCGCTGAGGGCGGTGTCCCGGTGCTGCGCGCAATCGTCCGGCCCTGAGGCCTCGACGATCCGGGTGAGGCCTGCCGCGGACCCACCCCAAGGGCTGGGATGCGCACCCCACGAGTTGGTGCGTGGGGCCGTGAGCGTTCCCGGGACAATGTCACAAGTGCAGACTACGAAATAAATTGCATCATCGGTTGATTCTGGCACGCCAGCTGCGCAGGGAGTGCAGGGCCGAGGTTACAGCCATGCGCATCCTGGTCGTCGATGATGAACCGCTGATCCTCGATACCATCACGCCCTTCCTCGAGCGTTGCGGGCACGATGTAGTGGGCAGGAACTCGGTGGAGGCGGCGAACGAGATCATCGGCAGCCAAGACGGTGCCATCGATCTGGTGATCAGCGATGTGTGCCTGCCGGGGCGCGATGGCACCGAGCTGCTCCACCAGGTGCGCGAGCAGTACCCCGACATCGACATCGTGCTGATGACCGCCTACTCCCAGATCATCGACGTGCGCCAGGCGATCGAGGAGGGCGCCGCCGGCTTCATGCGCAAGCCGATCAAGCTCAACGAACTGCGCATGCTGGTCGAGCAGGTGGCGGCGAACCGCCTCGACCGCACCAAGATCCGGCGCCTGGCGGTGTGCCTGGAAGCGGAGAAGAGCCTGCGCGAGACCATGACCCGCGAGCGCATGTTCGCGCGCCGGCTCCACCAGCGCATCTTCCCCACCGACTTCACCTGGCTGCGCCACACCGAGGTCGCGCTCCGGCACCTGCCCCAGGCCGGCCTCGGCGGCGACTACATGGACATCCGCCCCTACGGACCCGGCCAGGCCCTGCTCTTCATCGCCGACGTCAGCGGCCACGGTACCCCGGCGGCTTTCGGCGGCATCGCCCTCAAGACCTGGCTGAGCTCGCTCGAGACCGGGCTGTCGGCAGCCGAGGTCCTGGCGCGCGCGGATGCGGTGATGCGCGACCTCTTCCCGGGCGAATACTACGCCACCGCCTTCTGCGCACGCTACGACGAGAAGAGCCGCGAGCTGGTCTACGCCTCCGCCGGGCATCCGCCGCCCATGGTGTGGTCGGCGGGCGGGGCCCACCGCGTGCTCGACGCCGCGGGAGTTGCCCTCGGCCTGCACGGCGGGGCGCAGCGCGACCTGCAGTCCACCACCCTGGCCGAGGACGAGGTGCTCATCGCCTACACCGACGGCCTCTGCGAGGATCTCGCGCAGGTGGTGAGCCGGCACGGCGACCGCCACTTCCGCCAGCTGCGCTCGCGCCGCATCGACCTGCGCGAGCTGCTCACCTGCGCCCTCGACATGGCCACCACCGCCATGCCGGTGCACGCCTTCGCCGACGACATCTCGCTGCTCGCCCTGCGCCCGCGCCCAGCCAGCCAGCCGCAGTGCGAAACCGCGGTGGCCGGCAAGCGCGTGCTGCACGTCGAGGACGACGGCGCCCTCGCAACCATCGTCCGCCATACCCTCGAGCAGCTCGGGGTGGCGGTGCGCAGCTGCGCCACCGCCGCCGCGACGCGCACGGCGCTCGAGCAGGAGCGCCCCGACCTGCTCATCCTCGACCTCGTGCTCCCCGACGCGCCCGGCCACGAGCTGTTCCGCTCCATCCGCCACCGCCATCCCCACTTGCCGGTGCTGGTGATGACCGGACATGCCATCGACAGCGCGGCGCGCCAGTGCTTCGACCTCAATCCCGCCGGCATCCTGACCAAGCCGGTCAACCTGCGCGAGCTTGAGCGTTCGGTGCTGAACGCGCTGCAGTTCGACCCCGACCGCGACCTGGTCGCCTTCAACAATCTCGGCAACGAATGGTTCGACTTCGTGATCTCCTCCTCGACCGCCGCGGTCGAACTGCTGACGCGCTACCTCCAGGCGCTGGCACGCCAGCCCCTGCCCACCGCGGTGCTCGAAGACCTGGTGTGGTCGATCCGCGAGATGGCGATGAACGGCATCGAGTGGGGCAACCGCTTCGCCCCCGACCTCAAGGTGCGGGTCTCGACCCTGATCATGCCCGATCGGGTGATGGTCAAGATCGCCGACGAAGGCAGCGGCTTCGACACCCACCGGCTGTTCGATCACGGCGACCCCGGCGCGGTCGCCGACCAGCGCGACCTCGACGGTAAGCGCAGTGGCGGCTTCGGCCTCGCCATGGTGCAGGCGCGCATGACCCGGGTCGAGTTCAACCAGCGCGGCAATGTCGTGCTGCTGGTCAAGGACTACGCGCCCTAGGCTCCGCCTGGCCGTCTCCAGCCCCACCCGCCTTCCCGCATCACGGCCCTCCCCGTCTGCCGAGCATCGCCTTCGGCAGCCTGACCAGCCTGAGCCGGAATTTCCGCCGCATCAACGGATCGCTCTTCCTGGTCCAGGTCAGTGAGCGCATCCGCATGGTGCTCAACCGCACGCGCATGGACCGCATCCTGCCCATCCACGGGACGATGACCGCGGTTTTCCGCAAGGGCGGGTGCGTGATGGAGCCGCGCGGGCCCGTCCCCCAGCCCTAGCGCCGACAGCGCCGTCAGCGCGGTCGGCGGTGGTCGGCGGTGGCGCGACCATGGTCCCGCGCGCGCCGCCCACCCGTCCGGCGCCGCCGCCATGGTCGTCCGTCAACGCCGCAGGGCGTTCGGGGGTAGGCGCCTAGGGGGCAGGCATGCGCGAGGGAAGTCGAATGGCACAGGGGACCTGCAGCGACCGCACCGCTGCGCTGGCGGGTCACCGGTGGCTCGCCTGGGCATTATAAGGAAGCAACCGGTGTTGCGGCGCGCCGCCGCCCTCCGCCTGCCCATGGCGAAAGCCGGGACTTTCGACGCAAGATGATCGGGGATATGGACTTGAAATCGAACCGCCAGGCGGAGATACTGCCCGGGCACGGTCCTGGCCGCGCTCCTGGGGCTGACTTGCGCACGGGCGCGGACGGCAGCGGGAGCACCTGCCGCAGCGCTACCGCCGAGCCCACCACCATGCCCATCCGTCCTGCCCTGCTGCTGTGCCACGCCGTCCTGCTGTGGGGGTGCGCCCTCACGGCCCGGGGCGCCGACGAGGCAGGGCGCAAGATCTACGCCGACCAGTGCGCCTCCTGCCACGGCGACCAGGGCCAGGGCGTGCGCGACAAGTATTCCGATCCCCTGGTCGGCGACCGTTCGCTGACCTCGCTGACCCGCTACATCAGCAAGCAAATGCCCGACGACAAGCCGGGCGAGTGCACCGGCGAGCGGGCGGAGAAGGTGGCGGGATACATCTTCAACGCCTTCTACTCGACCGAAGCCCAGCTGCGCCGCAATCCGCCCCGGGTCGAACTTTCACGCCTGACCATCGGGCAGTACCGAGCCACCATCGCCGACCTGGTCGGGGACTTCAACGGGGTCTCGCCGCGCGACGACCGCCATGGGGTCAAGGTCGAGTACTTCGACGACGGACGCGGCTTCAACAACGCCAAGCGCCTCATCGAGCGCATCGAGTCGGCGGTCGACGTCAAATTCGAGGGCAAGGCGCCGAGCGACAAGATCAATGCCCAGGAGTACGCCATCCGCTGGAGCGGTGCGATCATCGCGCCGGAGACCGGCGACTACGACTTCGTGCTCGAGACCGGCAACGGCGCCCGGCTGTGGGTCAACGACCGCGACAACCCCTTGATCGACGTGTGGGTGCGTTCCGGCGATGATCCCCGCCACCTCGCCAGCATCCGCCTGCTCGCCGGGCGCGCCTACAGCCTGCGCCTGGAGGCGGCCAAGGAGAAGAAGGAGAACAAGCTCACGGTGAGCCTGAAGTGGAAGCCGCCGCACCAGGTCGAGCAGCTGGTGCCCGAGCTGCTGCTATCCCCGGGCAACGGTTCGCAGTGGCTGGTGCTGCAGACGCCCTTTCCGCCGGACGACAACATCCTCGGTTACGAGCGTGGGGCGTCGGTGTCCAAGGCCTGGGACGACGCCACCACCCAGGCCGCCTTCGAGGTCGCCGGCTACATCACCAGCCGCATGCAGCGCTTCACCGGGGTGGCGCCGGACGGCGGCGACCAGGGCGATGCGCGCAAGAAGGTCGTCGCCTTCGCGCGGCGCTTCGCCGAGCACGCCTTCCGCCGCCCGCTGAGCGACGAACTGGCCACCTCCTACATCGAGCGCAACCTCGCCGGCGATGTCCCGCTGCAGGCCGGGCTGCGCAAGGTCATCCTGCTGCTGCTCAAATCGCCGCGCTTCCTCTACAACGGGCTGGACAACGACCCCGCCGATCCCTACGTGGCGGCGTCGCGCATGTCCTACGCGCTGTGGGACTCGCTGCCCGACGGCAAGCTGCTCGAGGCGGCCAAGGGCGGCCGGCTCAAGGACCGCGACGGCATCGCGCACGAAGTCGAGCGCATGATCCTCGATCCGCGCACCCAGTCCAAGGTGCGCGCCTTCTACCATCGCTGGCTCAAGGTCGACGAGCTGCGCGGGCTGGCCAAGGAGGCCAACCGCTTCCCCGGCTTCGACGACGCCCTGGTCGCCGACCTGCGCCTGTCGCTCGACCTCTTCCTCGATGCGGTGACCTGGGGCCCGGCCTCCGACTACCGCCAGCTGCTGCAGTCCGACACCCTCTACTTCAACGGTCGCCTGGCCAGGTTCTACGGTGCCATGCTCCCAGACGACGCGCCCTTCCAGGCGGTGACCCTGACCGGCCAGCCGCGCGCCGGGGTGCTCACCCATCCCCTGCTGATGGCCGGCTTCGCCTACAGCGCGACCACCTCGCCCATCCATCGCGGGGTGTTCATCAGCCGCAACCTGCTCGGCCGCCGCCTGCGCTCGCCGCCGGACTCGATCGTGCCGGAGAGCCCGGACCTCAACCCGAGCATGACCACGCGCCAGCGCATCGGCAAGCAGACCAAGCCGACCGGCTGCATGTCCTGCCACGACATGATCAATCCCCTCGGCTTCACCATGGAGCACTTCGACGCGGTCGGGCGCATGCGCCAGGATGAGGGCGGCAAACCGATCGACGACAGCGGCTCCTACCGGCGCATGGATGGCGAGGTGGCCGCCTTCCAGGGCGCGCGCGACCTCTCGTCCTTCCTCGCCACCGGGATCGAGGGCCAAGGCGCCTTCGTCGAGCGGTTGTTCAAGGACATCGTCAAGCAGCCAATCCTGGCGTATGGCTCGGATGAGCGCGCCCGGCTGCTGCGCTACTTCTCCGAGCACGACTGCAGCATCCGTTCGCTCCTCGCCGAGATCGTCACCAGTTCGACGCTCGCGCCCGCCACCGCGCAGAAAGCAGCCCAGCCATGAACACCACCAGCCGCACCAGCCGCCGGGAGTTCCTCCGCAATGCCGGCGCCCATGCCGGCATGCTGCCCTTCCTGCTCAACCTGCCCAGCCTCGGCCTCGGCGCCACCTCCGGGCGCAAGCAGCGCCTGGTGATCATGTTCAGTCCCAATGGCGTGGTGCCTGAAACCTTCTGGCCGGACGCCGAGGGCACCGCCTTCGAATTCAAGGAGAGCCTCAAGCCGCTCGAGCCGTTCAAGGCCAAGACCCTGATGCTCAAGGGGGTGTGCAACCAGGTCAAAGGGGACGGCGACGGGCACATGCGCGGCATGGGCTGCCTGCTCACCGGCATCGAGCTCTTCCCGGGCAACATCCAGGGCGGCTCGGACACCCCTGCCGGCTGGTCGAAGGGCATCTCCATCGACCAGGAGATCACCCGCCACCTCCAGTCCAAGCCGGAGACCAAGACCCGCTTCGGCTCGCTCGAATTCGGCGTCCAGGTCTCGGAACGCGCCGACACCTGGACGCGCATGTCCTATGCCGGCCCCAACCAGCCCCTGGCGCCGATCAGCAACCCCTACCAAATGTTCCAGAAGCTCTACGGCCAGCGCGAGGACCAGGAGCTGCTGACCAGCGCGCTCGACCAGCTGCAGGAGGACTTTGGCAAGCTGCGCACCAAGGTCAGCCGCGAGGATGCCCAGCTGCTCGACCAGCACGCCACCTTCGTGCGCGAGGCCGAGAAGCAGGCCAAGGAGTTCGCGGTGGCCAAGGACGCCGCGGCGCCGCCCAAGCTCGAAGGCGGGGTGCGCAACGACAACGACAACATGCCCAAGCTCAGCCGCATGCAGATCGACCTCCTGGTCAACAGCCTGACCTCGGACTTCGCGCGCATCGCCACCCTGCAGTACACCCAGTCGGTGGGTGGCGCGCGCATGACCTGGCTCGGGGTCAAGGAGGGCCACCACACCCTGTCGCACGAGCCGGATGCCAAGAAGGACGTGCAGGAGCAGCTGACGCACATCAACAACTGGTATTGCGGCGAACTCGCCTACCTGGTCAAGCGCCTGGCCGAGACCAAGGAGCCCGGCACCAACCAGTCGCTGCTCGACAACACCACCGTGCTGTGGACCAACGAACTCGGCAAAGGCAACTCCCACACCCGCGACAACATCCCCTTCGTGCTGGTCGGCAACGGCCTCGACTTCAAGATGGGGCGCTCGCTCAAGTACCCCAACACGCCGCACAACCGCCTGCTGCTGGCGCTCTCCAACGCCTTCGGCCACCGCCTGACCGCCTTCGGCAATCCGGCCTTCTGCGCCGACGGGCTCTTGCCCAACCTGGTCTGAACATCGGCGCTGCCGGTGCCTCCGGCGCTTCTGGGACAAGCCCCGGTCGCGCTTCCGTCTCATCCGGCCAAGACGGATGGACGAGCGGTGGGCGCGCCGGCGCTGGCGCCGGGCGGCGGCGCGCGATCCTGACGCCATGATCAGCTCCTCCAGGCGGTTGTGCCGGTTTGCGCCGGCGCTGCTGGCGTCCGCGCTGCTGGCGAGCGTGCTGCTCGCGCCGGCGGCGACCGGCGCCGATGCGACCATCAGCGAGGTCGAGCAGGAGCTGGTCACCTACCCCTTCTCCGATCCCAGCCCATTGGCGCCGCTCGGGCGCATCTACCCCTACGCACGCTTCGACGGCTACAGCGCGGTGGGTCACGCGCAGCGCTGGACCATGGTCAAGTTGGAGAACGACTTCCTCACCGTGCTGGTGGTGCCGGCGATCGGCGGCAAGGTGTGGAGCGCCTACGACCGCGTCAACCACCGCGACTTCCTCTACCACAACCCGGTGGTCAAGTTCCGCGACGTCGGCCTGCGCGGGCCGTGGACTGCGGGCGGGCTGGAATTCAACTTCGGCATCATCGGCCACGCGCCCAGCTGCGCCGCGCCGGTGGACTACCTGCTGCGCCATGACGCCGACGGCGGTGTGAGCTGCTGCATCGGCGCCTTGGACCTGCCCTCACGCACCGAGTGGCGGGTAGAGATCCGCCTGGCGCGCGACCAGGCCGCCTTCGCCACCGCGGCGAGCTGGCGCAACCCCACCGACTTCCACCAATCCTGCTACCAATGGATGACCGCCGCCGCCGAGGCTGGCGACGATCTGGTGATGCACCATCCCGGCCACCACTACCTCGAGCACGGCGGGCGGGCCCAGACGTGGCCGCTGGACGACGCCGGGCACGACCTCGCGCTCTACCGCGACAACGCCTTCGGCGAGGCCAAGTCCTACCACGTGGTGGGCGCGGCCGAGGAGTGGTTCGGTGGCTACTTCGCCGGGCGCGCCGCCGGCTACGGCCATTGGTCGCTGTTCGGCGACAAGCCAGGGCAGAAGGTGTGGCTGTGGTCCTTGGCGCGTGATGGCGGCATGTGGCGCGACCTGCTCACCGACCCGCCGGCGCCCCAGTACATCGAGATGCAGAGCGGCCTGATGCACAGCCAGGCGGACGGTTCGAGCAGCGCCACCCCCTTCAAGCATGCCGCGCTCGAGCCGGGCGCGGCGCTGGCGTGGAACGAGCTCTGGTTCCCGCTCAGCGCCATCGGTGGCCTCGCCGCGGCCTCACCGGCGGGCGCACTCAATGTCAGCCGCGAGGGCGGCAGCCTGGTGGTGGCGCTCTGCCCGCTGCGCGCACTCGACGAGGAGCTGCGCGTCACCGCCGCGGGTGTGGTGATCCACCGCCAGCGCGTCACCGCCCAGCCGCTCAGCGCGCTGCGCATCGTGGTGCCGGTACCGCCGCCGGCGGCCACGCTTACAGTCGAGCTCGGCGACGGGCTGCTGACCTGGCGCAGCGAC
>JAYVMM010000100.1:0-3471 GCA_043758975.1 Planctomycetota bacterium
CCCCGGGGCCGCGCTCAGCGCCTGCAGGCCGCCAAGGCCGGCGCCGCCGAGCGAGGATATCCGTGCGATCACCCGCCGCTCGCCCCTGAAGGCGCCGGCATCCTGATGGTCGCCGGCCAGCACCAGGGCGCCGGTGGCGGGCAGTCCAGGGTCGAACCACGGCTGGGCTTGCCGGCCCTGCAGGCAGAGGATGAGTGCGGTCACCGTGGCGAGCGCCTGGTCGGTGGGCACCACTGGCACCACCCACACCTCTGCCTGCTCACCCCGGCGGAATCGCCGCAGCAGCTGCAGGCTGCGCTCCTGGATCAGCTGGCGCACTTCGGCGTCCTCGGTTAGGGGGCGCTCGGCGAGGGCCAGCTCCTCAAGCCCCATGAGGGTCGGCACAAGGGCGGTGAGGACTTCGTCCGCAGGCCGCACCGACCAGAAGGCCCTTTGCAGCAACTCTTTGACGTGACTAATGTTACGATGTTCTATGGCCTCCACCAGCTCGACCTGGAGCTTGGCTTCGAGGACGCCGGTCGGCTTGTCCAGGGCGCGCGCCTTGGTCAGCCCGAGGGGGGAGCGCTTGATCGCCTGGTTGGTCGGCCAGCGTGGCAGGCCGTCGATGATCAGGGCGCTGATCGGAGTGCCGCGCTTGACCAGGTCGGCCACCCGTTTGAGCTCCTGGATCTGGTGCTGGTTGTAGGCGCGGTAGCCGTTGGGCTTGCGCTTGGGGTTCGGCCAGCCGTAACGCAGCTCCCAGATACGCAGGACGCTGGGGCTGAGGCCGCAGGCCTTGCTGGCTTCATTGATGTTCAGGTTATTGGCACTCATGGCTGCTCCGCACTGGCTGCCAACGGCGCATGTCGTTGTAGGGACTCTGGATACATCGGGGTTCAGCGGCTTCTCCGGGTTCGGATGACCGCACGCCCCATACATCTTCAACTACGCGGCAGAGTGGCCGCTGTTGGACCGTCCGGCAGGCGCCGGGGATTGTCCCGCCAGGAGGGTCGGGTAGGACCACGGCGGTCGCCGGCACCGCCGCCAGGGAGACGTCGTGAGCGAGCAGATTCTTACCCAGTTGGCCGGCGAGGCGGCGCGCCTGGCCGCCCTCGGTTTCATGGCCTGCACCGCCGGCAACGTCAGCGCCTTGCTCGAGCGCGAACCCCTGCTGGTGGCGATGAGCCCATCGGGGGTCGACAAGGGCCAGCTCAAGCCGCTCGACTTCATCCGCGTCGGCGCCGATGCGCGTCCGCTGCCGAGCGACCAGCGCAAACCCTCGGATGAGGCGCTGCTCCATGTCCGCCTCTACCAGGCGGTCGGCTGCAGCGCGGTCTGCCATGGCCATCCGCCGCATGCGGTGGCGCTCAGCCTCGCCGCCGAGGGCGCGATCGCAGTACAGGGCATCGAGATGCAGAAGGCCTTCGCCGGGACCCAGACCCATCATTGCGAGCGTAACCTGCCGGTGGTCGCCAACAGCCAGGACATGGAGGAGCTCAGCCGCGCGGTGCTGGCGGCGCGCAATGCGACGGTGCCCGCGGTGGTGGTGCGCGGGCACGGCGTCTACGCCTGGGGCGCCAGCGTGCGCGAGGCCGGGCGCCATCTCGAGACGGTGGAATTCCTGTGCCGGGTCCTGCTCCTGGCGCGCGCGCCCCTCGGCGTGCCGGTGCCGCAGTCGAGCGCAGCGCAGCGCTGAGCGCTGGCGAGAGCAGGTCGACGGCTGGTCCTTGAACGGCATCGCTCCAGCCTACCGTGGCGCGCCCCGGAGGTCACCATGGCCAATGCCGTCCTGTGTGCCGCCGCCGCCAAGGCGCTGGCGGCAGTCCCCGCCTCGCGCAGCCACCAGGTGGTGGTCGGCTTCGATGGCTTCATCGACAACATCATCGAGGTGGTGAGCACGCGCACCGACGCCACCACCTACAAGGGCATCCCCACGATCAGCGAATTCGGCAAGCGCGTCAGCGCCGCCGCCGGGCAGAGCGCGAATTTCGAGCTGGTGGTCAAGAAGAGCAAGATCGGCGGCAACGGTCCGATCATGGCCAATGCCCTGTGCAGCTACGCCCAGCGTGTCACCGCCATCGGCTTGCTCGGCGAAGGCGCCATCGATCCGGTGTTCGCGCCGCTCGCCGCGCGTGCCGCCAAGGCCATCAGCCTGGGCGGCGCGGCGAGCACCGATGCCCTCGAATTCGAGGATGGCAAGCTGATGCTCGGCAAGCTGCTGCCGATGGAGCGGGTGACCTATGCGCGCCTGGTCGAGGCCATCGGGCTGCCCGCCCTGCGCGAGCTGCTGCGCACGGTCGCCGGGGTAGCGACGGTCAACTGGACCATGACCCTGGGCATGACCGAGATCTGGCGGCGCCTGGCGGCGGAGGTGCTGCCCGGGCTGCGCCAGGACCGTCCGTTGTGGTTCGTCGACCTCGCCGACCCTGCCAAGCGCACCGCCGCCGATGTGCGCGCCGCGCTCGACGCCATGGTCCAACTGCAGACCCATGTCGATGTGGTGCTGGGCATGAACGGCGCCGAGTGCCGGCAGGTGCTGGAGGCGCTCGGCGAGGCCTGGCCCGAGGCCACCCCCGAGTGGGAGGCGGCGCGCGCCGGCTGCGCCCTGGTGCAGCGCCGCTTGGGGCTGTCCTGGACCATGTGCCATCTCGTGCGCTCGGCGGCCTGCGCCTGGAAGAAGGACGGCGGCAGCGTCGGCGTCGATGGCTTCTTCGAGCCCAAGCCGAAGATCACCACCGGGGCGGGCGATCATTTCAACGCCGGCTTCCTCACCGCGCTGATGGATGGGCTCGAGCCGGCGCACTGCCTGATCGTCGGCGGCGCCACCAGTGGCGTCTACGTGCGCAGCGGCATCTCCCCGAATCGCGACGAAACGCTGGGTTTCCTCCGGTCTTTCGCCTGATGCTGCAGCGCTATGCAATGACCGGGGCGCGCGAAGCGCGCAGCGCGCTGGGCCTGCCTCCAGCGCGGCGAGTCAAGAGGTTGGTCCAGACCCCCCTGGCCGGATCCTTGAGTCGCACCGGGGATCCTATACATCGGTGTTCCCCTGCCAGCGCATCCTTCGCAGCTGCTCTCCATCCACGGCGTGGAAGGAGAGAAGGCGCTGTGACGACTGGTCGGGGCGGAGCGGGACGCATGGCTGGACACGGGTGACGATGGCATGGCGACGAGCGAAGGGCGGAATGTGGCACGACCGGTTCTAGCGTTGGCGCAGGCTTGGCCGGCGATCCTCGAGCGCATGCGCTCGCCCGACAACGAGCAGGGCGTCCGCCTGTGGCTCGCCTCACCAAAGGTCAGGCCGCTGGAGCTCGCCGACGGGGTGCTCACCCTCGAGTGCCCGACCGCGCTCTTCCAGCATACCATCCGCGACCGCTTCGCCGTCCAGATCGCGCTGATCGCCGGCGAGGTCCTGGGCTTCGCTGTGAGCGAGGTCAAGTGCCGGGTCTCCAGCACCGCCATGCGCGAGCACGAGGGCCGCATCGAGCGCGCGCG
>JAYVMM010000101.1:0-12402 GCA_043758975.1 Planctomycetota bacterium
ATCCTGCCCGCCGTGCTCGGCGTCAAGGGCTTCGCGCTGCGCGCTCGCCGCCTACGGCGGTGCTTCGCCGCTGGACTTGCAGACGTGTCAGCCTCCGGCAGGGGCTCAGCAAACCGCTGCAGAGGAGGAATTGACGGTGCCAGGGAAGTTGATCAGGGAACGCCAAAATCAGACAAAAGTCCGTGCTCGTACTCAGCAAGCACCAACGCGGCACGCCAGCCTGTGCGTCTGGTCGTAGATTCGTGATTGCTGAGGAGCCCGAGATCATGGCTAGGACCCTAAGTGACCGGGACCGCAAAGTCAGCCGACGATAGTCCGGGATTTTACCGCTGATCTTCAGCCAGCACAGTCGCCCAGAAGCTCCGTACGGCGTGGATCAGCGCCGTTGCCACCGCCGGTTCCAGCTTCATGTACCAGATCGCGGCGAGCGGGTCGCCATTCTCGTTCTCGGCAACCGGCCTCCCCAGTGGCTTGGCCGTGGATACGGCGACCGGCGAAATCACCGGCGCGCCAACGGTGACCGGATTTTCGAGCGTGACGATCGGCGCCACCAATGCTGGCGGAACGGGGACTGCGACCCTGGCCATCACCATCGTTGCTGCTGGCGCAGCCAATTCATCTCCTGCCTCAAGTGGAGGAGGGTGCGGCCTTGGGTCAGAAGCGACCGCAGTCCTCCTATCGGCATTCCTGGTCCTGGCTGGATTGAGTCATCGACGGAGAGGCGCTGGCACCAGAAAGGGCTGAGCCCGCTCAGCTCAGTTCGACCGGTCGACCCGTCTTTGCCGAGGCGTAGATCCCGTCGATGATCTTCATGAGCTTGTGGGCCTCGCCCGCGTTGTTGAGCGGGGCCTCTTTGCCTGCGAGGACCAGCGCGAAGTTCTTCGCTGAGCGTGTGCGGCCCATCGACTCGTCCAGTTCCACGATGATGTTGCGGTTCACCGGAAAGCCATTTTCCTGCGAGTAAATCTCGCAGCTGTCGCTGCTCGTGGGATCAAGGCCGTCGACTCGGAATAGGCGCTGAATCTTGCCGCCGGCCTTTTGGCCTTGGAAGACCACGGAGACCACCTCGCGCTCGTTCATCTCCGCCCAGGAGTTGCGGATGGTGAGCACTTGGCCGGTCTTGAACGTCACCAGCGCGTGCGCCGCTGCTTCGACGTCCGTGACACCGTCCTTCACGTCCGGGATGCCCCACGGACCCTTGAACTGGGGATTGTCGATGTTGTCGCTGAAGGTGTTGCCGAGCACGAACGCGGGCTCAGGATAGCCCATGAAGTGCAGCGCGAGATCGATCATGTGCAGCAGGTCGATCACCGGGCCGCCACCCGAGAGCTTCTTGTTGGTGAACCAGCCGCCAAAACCGGGAATGCCGTTGCGCCGGATCCAGGTCGCCTGCGCCGAGTTGACGCGGCCCACGGCGCCGCTCTTGAAGTACTCGCGCATCGCGTAGGACTCGGGCCTCGCGCGATTGTTGAAGTTGAACATCAAGGTCTTGCCGGCCTTCTTGGCGGCCTCGGCCATCGAGGCGACGTCCGCGGCGTTCAGCGCGGGCGGCTTCTCGCAGAATGCGTGCTTGCCCGCGGCCAGGGCCTCCATGACGAGCGGGTGATGGAAGGCGTTCGGGGTGATGATGGAGACCGCGTCGAGGTCCTTGATCGCGGCGTACATCTCCTTCGGGTCGCCGAAGGTCTTCTCGACACCGTATTTCTGCGCGGCCGCCGTGGCGGCAGGCCCGCTCTTGTCCACGATCGCGACCACTTCGGCGCCGGCGGCGCGGAAGCCCGCAACGTGGTACGCCGCCATCCATCCCGCCCCGATGATTCCGATCTTGGTAGCCATCCCGACCTCCGTGTTTGTGCGACCTAACCGTATTCGCGGCCCACTTAGGAGGGCGGGAGACCTTCTATAGCGGGACAGGGGGGTAGATCAAGTGATCGGTGCCCGGAACATGTGGATATCGGGCAAGGTCCGTCCATGACCACGGCTGTCTGCTTCTTCATCTCGGAACTCGGGTTGCTCTAGGTTGTAGACCTTGTCCCAAGCGCCTTCCGTCATCGCAGGGTTTGGTGGTTATTCCCGCTTGAATCGTTTTCTAGAACGCCGGCTTGCCGTACTGTAGGCGGAGAATCCGCTACCAGTCATCGCTGCGGAATGGCGAGGCAGGGAAGCCGTCCTTGTTATAGAGGTTGGCATCCTGGGGATTCATAGCGAAGGCATAGCGTACGGCGACAGGAGCAGGAACCTTTTCGCTTGAGACGACGAGGTCCTTCCCGTCGAGCACCGCGTCAGCCCAAAAGAATTTCTTGTCTGCGCCGGCGATCGAGATC
The DNA here is from genome assembly GCA_043758975.1 of Planctomycetota bacterium. Taxonomy (GTDB): domain Bacteria; phylum Planctomycetota; class UBA11346; order UBA11346; family UBA11346; genus BOG-1363. The sequence continues at coordinate 2,325 of JAYVMM010000101.1, forward strand.
CAGGTGAGCTTGCCATCGGCGACCGCCTTGACCGGATCGAGGCCCGATTTCGCTCCGATCATCAGGCCGCTATCTGCATGGGTGAAGGTGATGCGCAGCTTCGCGCCTTCGACGGCGCACGACTGGTACAGCGGACCGCTGCATTCCATCGTACGACCGTATTCCTTGGCCAGGGCCCACGCCGCCAGGCGCCGGCCCGCGTCCTGCTTGTTCTTTGGATGGATGTCGTTGGCCTCGCCGATGTCGGTGATCACCGCCATGCCAGTGTTGGGGATGGCCAGCGCCTTGCGCTGCGCCTCGCGGACGCGCGACCAACCATCGCCCATCTCGGGCCGGTTCGCATCCGAATGCTGGAAGTTCGCGAGCTGGACCCAATAGAAAGGGAAGTCTCCCTGCTTCCACACTTGCCGCCAGCCGCCGACCAGTGCCTCCATCTTGTGCCAGTAGCTGTCGCCTTCGCCGCCGTTCGCTTCGCCCTGATACCACAGTGCGCCGCGGATGCCGAAGGGCACCAACGGCGCGATCTTGGCATTGAACAGACAGGTGGGCTGCCCCTGGTCGCTGATCAGGCCCGGGGAGACGGGCATGGGTGGCGGGGTGCGCCTGGCGGCCACCGCCTGTTCTGCGCTCGGTACCCACTCCTTCAGCTTGGCGAAGTACTCCAGGTACGCCTTCTGGCCGGCCTCGTTGTCGGGATACGTGTTGTTCACGCGCGTGCTCTGGTCCTTGAGCGACGGCACGGCGGCGAAGCCTTCGCGGCAGATCCACGGTTCGATCGAAGTGCCCCCCCAGTTGCTATGGATCAGGCCCACCGGCACATCGAGCGCCATGATCAGCTCCCGGGCGAAGAAGAAGCCGACCGCGGTGCAGTCGCCCGCCGTCTGCGGCGAGATGGTCTTCCAGGAGGCGTTGACATCCTGCTGCGGGTAGGCGGCATGGACGTAAGGCAGGTGGATGAAGCGCATGGTCGGATAGTCCGCCGCCTTGACCTCGGCTTGGCCGTTGACGCTGCCGCCCAGGCCGAATTCCATGTTGGACTGCCCGGAGCAGACCCACACATCGCCGACCAGCACATTCTTGAAGGTGAGCGTGTTGCCGCCGGTAACTACCAGCTCCTGGCTGGTCTTGTTCGCCGGCATCGCGTCGAGGCGCACCATCCAATCGCCGGAGGCGTCGGCCGTCGCGCTCTTGCTTTGACCACCGAAGGCGACGGTGACCGTATCGCCGGCCTTGGCCCAACCCCACACCGGGACCGGCTTGTCGCGCTGCAGCACCATGTTGTCGCTGAAGATATGCGGGCAGCTGGTCTCCGCATGGAGTGCCGCAGCGGCCAGGACGGTGAATGCCAGGGCCAGCCAAGAGGTGAGACAGCGGGTAGGGACGCGCATACGGAATCTCCTGGAAAGAGGATGCGGCTGAGATCGGACCTGCTCAGTGGTAGTGCCGGGAATCACATCCGTGGATGGAAGATCGTCTAAGTCTCATAGTGCACAACTGGCACTTTTGGCACGGCTGGTTCCTCAGGATCCGCAGGCAGCAAAGCAGCCGGATTGGAGCATACCTTGCGACATCGGGAAGCCGCTCCAATCAGGGTGACGGCGCCGGCTGGCCAAGCCTGAAGGCTTTCAGTCAAGCAACCATACTGTCCGGCACTCGCCCCGGCAGTCCGCGTTGCCGGCGAGGATGTCAGGACGCAGGCCCTGGTTTGCCGATGGCGAGATCGAGGTACTCGTGGAAGAACTCCCGGTGCACGCCGCCGGCGAGCCGGTGCAGCCAGCGCTCGTAGCGGCCATCGGCAGCGAGCAGCCACTTCAGCCGGCGCAGGACATCGCCGCGACGGAAGCGCTGCAGGGAATCGATGGACGCCTCGACCGAGACCGGGATTCCCGCCAGCTGGAACTCATGGTAGCTCGCCCCGCGCCCGGCGCGCGCGAGCTCCAGCTCCCCACCCCCGGCGTACAGCTGCCACGCCAGCGCATCCGGCAACCAATGGAAGAACGGCACCGTGCTGGTGTGGGTGTCGCGATACCACAGGCGGTTGGGGCATTCCAGGACCATCAGGAGGGCGCCGGGCCGCAGCCCCGACCACACCGCCCGCAGGGCGGCCTGGCGCTCGGCCTGGGTCATGTGCTCGAGCGTGGCCCAGAAGATCACTGCGTCATATCCGCCGAGCGGGTGGCTCTGGAGGATCTCGGCGGCATTGCCAAGCAGCACCCGCCCGTAGGCCTGGCCGGCGCCGGCCAGGCGGAGCTGGGCAATCTCGGCATGCGTGCCCTCCATCTCGATGCCGTCGAGGGCACAACCGCTTTCGGCGAGCATCAACGAGGCGCACCCGGTGCCGATGCCGACCTCAAGCACCTGCCGGCGCCCGACGAGGAGCGCCAGGATCCAGTCGCGGTAGAGGGCGCGGTACTTCTGCGTCCGCGCGTGCAGGTGGTTGGCGAAGTCCGCACGGCCGTGGTCGCTGGCCAGGTAGGCGGCATCCTGCTTGAAGAATTTGTCGCGCAGCGCCGCCGCCAGGGCCTCATCCACCAGCCCGCCTCCCGGGTGACCGCGCATGCGCGGGGAAAAATGCTTTTTACATCTGTCTCTCCTCGGTTCAATCGCGGCGCCGGACCACCACCGCCGACCGCCGACGACCGCTTCCGAACGCCGCCGTCCCGGCGGTGGAAGCGGACGCGCTCATTGCTTGACTCGTCCCCGCACCGGCAATGGTCACCCGCGCCGACGTTAGGCCCCTACCGCCGAGGTCCCATGCCTACCCCCTCCGTGATCGCCGCGAGCGGTTCCTTCGCCCTCGGCGAGCGCACCATTCACCGCCTCGGCTTCGGCGCCATGCGCATTACCGGGGCGGGCGTATGGGGACCGCCGCGCGACCCCGGCGAATGCCAGCGCGTGCTGCGCCGCGCGCTCGAGCTGGGAGTCGACTTCATCGACACCGCCGACTCCTACGGCCCCGCCATCAGCGAAGAGCTCATCCGCAGTGCGCTGCATCCCTATCCGGCGCAGCTGGTCATCGCCACCAAGGCCGGCCTGCTGCGCACCGGCCCCGACCGCTGGGTCCCTTGCGGTCGCCCGGACTACCTGCGCCAGCAATGCGAGCTGAGCCTGCGCCGCCTCGGCCTCGAGCGCATCGAGCTCTTCCAACTCCACCGCATCGATGCCAGCGTGCCAGCCGACGACCAGTTCGGTTTGCTGCGCGACCTCGTCGCCGAGGGCAAGGTGCGCCACATCGGACTGTCCGAGGTCACGGTGGCCGAGATCACCCGCGCCAGCCGCCTGGTCACGGTGGTCTCGGTGCAGAACCGCTTCAACCTCATCGACCGCGGCGCCGAGCCGGTGCTCGCCCACTGCGCCGCCCACGGCATCGGTTTCGTCCCCTGGTACCCGCTCGCCAGCGGCCAGCTCTCGCGCACCGGCAGCGTGCTCGACCGCCTGGCGCACGCGAGCGGCCACACCCCCAGCCAGCTCGCCCTGGCCTGGCTGCTGCGCCGCTCGCCGGTGATGCTGCCCATCCCTGGAACCGCCACCGTCGACCACCTTGAGCAGAACTGCGCCGCCGCCGCCATCCAGCTGAGCGACCAGCAGTTCGCCGACCTCGAGCATGCCGGCGCGCGCGCCTAACACGGCCAGCCCGGCCCATGCGCCCGCGCCGAACTGCTCCAACGGCTAGAGCCCCGGCGCGCTGGTGCGCTGCGCCGCCGCCCGCGCGACCCGCACCGCGCTGCCGCACACCGCCGGCGCAGCGCCAACCAACAGTGGCACGATGAGCGTGGCGAGCACAGCCATGGTCCGCCACGCCCGTGCCGTCAGGATCCCGAGCAGGGATGCACGCATGGCCGCCCTCCGCGATCGAGCGTAGACCACCGAACCATTCGTCAACGCGCCGGGAAGTGCTGAGCCGGTTATCACCGGCAGAACCTGACCACCAACCAGGCGCTGGCGATCCCCACGCTCTCGTCCGCTCCGAGACTTCGTGCGAGCAACGGTTGAACCCCTTAAGCTGCTGGCAGGGCTGGTCTTGGCGGAGGGCCGACTCACCCAGTCTTCACCATTTCTTGGCATTGCGGGCGCATTCTGCCAGTCCGATGCCGCATCCCGTCCTGTGCCCCGTGTGCCAATCCGAGAACCACCCAGGCGACGGTCTGACGACGACCTGCCGCCACTGCGGCAGCGCCCTCGCAGCCGACACGGCGCGTCCGGGCTCGGTCGATGTGGTGATCATCGCGGACAGCGTGGACGGCACCAACGCTGACGAGGTAACGCGAGCGCGCGCACGAGCGCCGGCGCAGGATGCCACCGCCGCCACCCGGCCCTACGCCCGCGAGGCGGCCACCATCGCCATGGAGCTTGCGCAACCGAGCGCGAGCAACCGCCTGGTGCGCATCGTCGACCCCAACCAGGATGCGGGCGGAGGCGAACATCTAACCGGCGCCGCGCGCCCTGGCGGCGCCGGCAAATTCGCCATCCTCGAGGAGCTCAACCGCGGCGGCATGGGCGTGGTGCTACGCGGACGCGACCGCGCGCTGCACCGCGAAGTCGCGATCAAGGTCATCCGCGACCAGGACAGCCCGCACCAGCGCGGGCGCTTCCTCAAGGAAGCGCAGATTACCGGCCAGCTCGAGCACCCCAACATCGTGCCGGTGCACGAATTCGGCGTCGACGCCGCCGGGCGCATGTTCTTCGCCATGAAACTGGTGCGCGGGCGCAACCTCGCCGAGGTCATCGACCAGCACCGCCGCCAGCCGGCCATCGCCGCCCAGGAGTACCCTCTCGTCAAGATGGTCGGCATCCTGGTCCAAGTCTGCAATGCCATCGCCTTCGCCCACAGCCGCGGGGTCACCCACCGCGACCTCAAGCCCGGCAACATCATGCTTGGAGACTTCGGCGAGGTCATGCTGATGGACTGGGGCCTGGCCAAGGTCGGCGAGCCGGCGGATGGCGGCACGCGCTCCGCGCTCGGCACCCCGCGCCTGGGCGACGGCGATAGCGACGGCAAGGCGGTGGCATCAGCGGGCGCGGGCGCGGGCGCGGGCGCGAGCGCACGCGCCGCCGCCGAGCGCATGGACATCACCGTCGATGGCGCGGTCATCGGCACCCCCGCCTATATGTCGCCCGAACAGGCCGCCGGCCAGATCTCAAAGATGGACCAGCGCAGCGACGTCTACGCCCTCGGCGCGGTGCTCTACGAGATCCTCACGCTCCATCCCCCGATCAGCGGCAGCGACCTCAAGGATGTGCTGCGCAAGGCCATGCTCGGCGCCATCGAACCGCCGGAGCGACGTGCTCCCGACCGCGCCATCCCCAAGGACCTCGCCGCCATCGCCATGAAGGCGCTCGCCAGCGAGCCCGAGCAGCGCTACCCCGCCGCCAGCCTGATGCGACGCGACCTTGAGAGCTTCCTTGAAGGGCGCGCGGTCTCGGCGCGTGCCGACAGCCTGGTCGAGGCGCTGGGCAAGTTCATCCGCCGGCACCGCATCACCAGCACCGCGGTTGCGCTCGCCGCGCTGCTGCTCGCGGTGGTGCTGACGGCGAGCTACGTGCTCAATGTGCGCCAGCGCCAGCGCGCCGAGGCGGAGAGCGGCGCCGCCAAGCGCGAACGCGCGCGCGCCGAGGACGCGGCGGTCGCCGCCGAGCGTGAACGCAAGCGCGCCACCAGCGAGAGCCAGGTCGCCCAGGCGGAGAGAGCGCGCGCCGAGCAGGCGCTGCTGGTTGCCGACCAGCAGCGCACCATCGCCGAGGAAGAGCGCCAGCGCACCGCCACCGCGCTCGAGCGCGAGCAGCGCCAGCGCGAGCATGGCGACGAGCAGAACCACCTCGCCGCCATCGCCCTCGCCGGCGAGCAGATCGGCCACCACGAGTTCGCCGCTGCGCGCGCCTCGCTCGAGGGCTGCCCGGCGCGCTACCGCGATTGGGTGTGGCGACGGCTCAGCCTGCTCTGCCGGCAGCAGCTGGCGCTGTTCGCCGACCATCGTGCGGCGGTGGGCGCGCTCGCCTGCACCTCCGATGGCGCGCGCCTAGTCAGCGCCGGCGAGGATTGCACCCTGGTGGTCTACGACCTCCAGGCGCGCCGCCGCATCGCCACCGTGGCGCTGCCGCCAGGCGGTATCGCCGCGGTAGCGATTTCCCGCGACGGCGCGCGCGTGCTGAGCGCCGGGCACGACGGCTCCTTGCGACTCGTGCTGGTGAGCGAGGGCAACCGCGAGGGCGGGGGCGACAGCAGCCTGGCGCTGACCGGCTCCGCCGGCGAGGCGACCTGCCTGCTGCTGCCCGACGGCGACCCCGCGACCGCCTACAGCGGCGGACGCGACGGCAGCGTGCGCGCGTGGGACCTCGCGCGCGGCTGCCAGCGCCGACTGCTCGGCCAGCTCGGGGAACCAGTGCGCGCGCTCGCCCTGCTCGGCGCCGGCGAGCCTGGCGAGCGCGTAATCGCTGGCGGTACCGCCGGCTCGGTGGCCTGCTGGGATACCAACGACGGGCACCTCGCCGCCAGCGCCCGGGTCGCCGGCGCGGTGTTGGCGATCGAAGAGCGCGGTCCGATCCTGGTCTATGCCGGCGCGCGCAACGCCGCGGTGGTATGGGACCTCGCCGCCAGCGCCACCCTCGCCACCCTCGACGGCCATGAGCGTGAGCTCACCTGCGCCGCTTTCGCGCGCGACGGGCGGCACCTCGCCACCGGCAGCCAGGACGGCACGGCGCGGGTGTGGGACCTCGCCGGCGGCGGCTGCCCCCTCACCCTCAGCGGCCACGGCGGGACGGTGGACGCCCTCGTCTTCACTCCCGACAGCGGCGGGCTGCTCACCGCCGGCGCCGACGGCACCGTGCGCCTGTGGGATGCGCGCCGGCGCCGCGACATCGACGAGTTCACGCTCACCGCCGGGCTAGCCGCGCTCAGCCTCAGCCCTGACGGCGGCGGCCTGGTCGCCGGCGGCGCCGACGGCGCCGGCGTGCTGTGGGACCTGGTACACGCGCGCGCCGCCGCCACCCTGCCGCACGGGGCAGAGATCCTCGCCACCGCCTACTCGCGCGACGGCGCGCTGGTCGCCACTGCCGGCGCCCTAGGCGTGTGCCGGGTGTGGGATGCGGCAAGCGGTGCCCAGCGGACGCTGATCGCCGGGCCGACCGCAGCCATACGCCAGCTGGTGTTTGGTGACGATGGCGCGGTGCTCTGGACCGCCGGCGACGATGGCGCAGTGCGCGCGTGGAGCACGCGCGATGGCAGCGCGCTTTACCGCTGCCCCGCCCACTCCGGAGTGGTGCGCGCGCTCGCGCTCTCCCCCGATGGGCGCACCCTCGCCAGCGCCGGGGATGATGCCGTCATCCAGCTCTGCCACGCCCGCTCTGGCGAGGCGCTCCGCTCAATCCCGGTGCAGGATGCCGCCGTGGTCGCGCTCGCCTTCGCGCCCGACGGTCGACACCTGCTGAGTGCCAGTGCGCACGGCGCCGAGATCTGGGATGCCGCGAGCGGCGAGCAAACCCAGGCGCTGCGCGGCGATACCGGGGAGATCACCCGCGTCGCCTATGCCGGCGACGGCGACCAGGCCCTGACCGCGAGCAGCGACGGTACTGCGCGCATATGGGATGTCGCCAGCGGTCGCACCCTGCTGGTGCTGCGCGAGCACCAGCAGCCGGTGGCCGCCATCCAAGCAGCGCCCAGCGGGCGCACCCTGATCACCGCCGATCGCTCAGGGCGGGTCATCCGCTGGGCGGCGGACGAGCCGTAGCTGCGCGCTGGCGCGGGAGTGGGAACGGGAACAGGAACTCAGCGCACGTAGCGCTCGAACTCCTGCAGCCCAGCGAGCAGGCGCACGCGCCGGCTGCGCACCAGGTAGCGGAACTCCTCGATCAGGTCCTGCTCGGCGCAGCGCAGCTGGTCGCGGATCTCCTGCAGCGAACGCTGTCCATCGCACAGGCGCAGGATGTGGCCGCTGAGGATGGGCAGCGGCGGTAGGGTGCCGTAGGGCTCGTCGTGCTCGGTGGCGACCGCGACGATGGCGGCGAAAAAGGCATCGTCGTGGCGCTCGCTCACAAGCCCGGAGAGCAGGAGATGGTAGAGATCGCGCGAGACCTCGAGCGGATCACGCCCGGAGAGCGCCATGAGGTCGTTGATGGTGCGCCGCCCATTGACGCTGGCATAGAGCTTCCACTGGCGCACGGTGACGCGCACCTGATCCAAGCGGTGGGCGTCGCGCTCGCCATGCAGCACGGTGATGCCGGGGGGCAGCTGCTGGCGCGGATCGGGCCCCTCGTCGAGCAGTCGCATGCCCTCGAGCAGCAGGTTGCGCAGATCGGTGTGGATGGTCTCCTGTTCAGGCGCCGCATCGGCGAGGAAGATGAAGCGCCCGTGGCGCCAGTGCAGCATGCGGTAGAGCGCCTGCTCGCCTTGGTCGGGCGGGCAGCAGGCGTGCACCACCCGCCCACCAGCGAAGTAGACGCTGGCCGACTGGCGCGCGCTGTCGCCTTCGATCAGCAGCTGCCCCTTCTTGCGCATCGTCTGCAGGAACTGCAGCAGCTCCGGCAGAGCATGGTCGCGCAGGTCGCCCTGCATGTGCGCTGCGGAACGCACGCGCGAACCTTCCCCCTTGCCGTCGCCGCCGTTGGATTTCCGGCGTCCTGGCGAACTGGCATCGACCACCGTGCTCACGGCGCGCTGCGCCGCCAGGCGGCATAGGCGGTGGTGAAGTCCTCGAGGCAGGCGGCATGGCGGTCGGCGGCGCTGAGCGCGACCGCGTCGCCGCTGCGCGCCTGCTCGAGCAGCTGGAGCAGTTCGCGCTGCGCGCTGAGCACCTCGGCGCGGAAGGCCGCAGCCACCTGGGCCGCGCCCGCCTGCTCCTGCATGCGCAGCAGCAACCGCGCCGCCGCCGCCAAGCCCTGGTCGCCGGTGGCCGCGGCGGCGCGCGCGAAGCGGCGGTCGCCCTCGCGCACGAACGTCGCCTCACTGCGCGGCGCCGGCGCGCTCGCGGGCGCGGCGTCAAGCGGCGCGGGTGTAGGCGCGTGGCGCCCGGCGTAGGCGACGGCGGCGGTGGCCACCGCCAGCGCCGACCACAGGCGCAGGCGGGTCACCGGCTCCTCGGCGCCATCGCTGGCCCCGCGCAGGACGTGGACGTCCAGCCAGCAGGCATCGCCGACCACGCTGCCGCCCGGCACCGCATAGTCGCCGCCGCCATGGCCGACGCTGAGGTACAGGCGCAGGCCGTTGGCGAGCACCAGGCGCGCGCTGCCGAGGCCGGGATCGCCGCCGACTTCGCTGATCGCCACCACCCCGCGCGGCAGTCCGTCGAGGTCGCACAGCGTCTCGGAGGCGCCGATGGTGAGGAAGCCGCGCTCCTGGGGATCCTCGACGCCGAGGCCGGACAGGCTGGCGGCGGCGACCTGGTGCCAGCTGCCGGTGAAGGGAGCGCCCACCGTAACGGTGCGGCTGTCCATGCAGCCGCTCAAGCCCACGAGTGCGGCCAGGGCGGCAGGGACACTGAGCGCGCGCAAGGCTGGGCGCCGGTCGCGGTCGGGAACGTGGGCGCTCACCGCACCACCAAGCCATTGCGCGCGTAGCACAGGATCAGCGATGCCTCGCCGCGCCCCAGCCCGAGTCCAGCTACGACCTCGGCGAAGGCCGCGAGATTGGCCGGCGACGGGTTGCACAGCGCCAGCATGAGACGGCTGCGCTGCTCGGGATCATTGAGCTCGCCCGCCGCCTTCTTGAAGCGCTCGAGGGCGGGTGCATCGACGAGCGAGCGAGCGCCCTCGTCGAGCTCGACGCGGGCGATGAGCGCGGGATAGCCGGCTTCGCTCGCCGCCGGGCCGAAGCCGGCGCGCGCGAGGTCGCCCACCGTCGCCTGCCGGCCATCTCTGCGCGTCACCGCGCCGGGTGAGGCGGCGAGGCGCAATAGGATGCTGCGCACTTCCTGCTCGCGCCGTTCCAGCTCAGCGAGCGGGGTGCCGTCCTCAAGCGCCAAGCGCGCCAGCTCGAGGCTAACGCTGCGCAGGCGGTCGATCGCCAGCATGGCCTCCTCGGGGGCGAAGGCGGGACGAGTGCTGTCGCCGGGGCCGCGTGCGACCGGCAACCACGGATTGGCGGGGG
>JAYVMM010000102.1:0-2124 GCA_043758975.1 Planctomycetota bacterium
GGGGCGGGCGGCGGGCGGACGCCGGCGCACCGGCCTAGCGGTGGAGGAACAGCGCCACCGTCGCCACCGTGGCGAGCGCGAGCACGATGGTCTCGAACAGCTGCTGCGGAACGTGGGCGAAGAGCCGGCGTCCGAGCAGGGCGCCGAGCACCACCCCCGGCAGCAGCACCGCGTCGAGCGCGAGGGTCGCGCCGGTGATGCGCTCCTGGAAGGCGAACAGCGGCACCTTGGCCAGGTTGATGATGCAGAAGAACCAGGCGCCGGTGCCCATGAACTCCTCCTTGGGCAACGCCATGCTCAGGAGATAGAGGTTCATCACCGGGCCGGCGGCGTTCGCCAAGGTGGTGGCGAAGCCGGCGACCACGCCGAAGGCCGCCGCCGCGCCCCAGCCGCGCGGCAGGCGCTCCAGCGCCAGGCGCCGGCGCAGGAGATGGAGCACGATCATCACCAGCACGATGACCGCGATCAGGCGGGTGAGCAGGATCTCGTCGCAGCGGTAGAGCGCGAAGAGGTGCAGCGCGAGCACGCCGAGGCAAAGGCCGGCGCCGACCCAGGGGAAGAGCTGGAGCAGGCGCGGCCACTGCGCGCTACGCCGGTAGAAGAACACCGCGAAGAGGTCGGCGGCGCACATCAGCACGAGCGCGGCGCCGGTGCTCTGCTTGGGGTCGGCTACCGCGAAGAGCATCAGCGGCACCACCAGGATGCCCAGGCCGGGCACCCCGGTCTTGGCCACCCCGGTGAGCAGCGCGCACAGCGCCGCCAGCGTCCACTGCCAGGGGTCGAGGGTCATGTGCCCGCCTCGGGCGAGCGCGCGCGGCGGCGCCGCGCGCGGCGCCACGCGCCGTTCAGAGCTGGGGATCCTTGCCGGTGAGCAGGCGGAAGGCCTCGACGTACTTGCCGAGGGTGCGCGACACCACCTCGGCGGGCAGGGTGATGCCGGGACCGTTCTTGTCGAACTTCACGCTCTCGAGATAGTCGCGCAGGTACTGCTTGTCGAAGCTGTCCTGCGCCCTGCCGGCGGCGTAGGTGGCGGCGGGCCAGAAGCGGCTGGAATCCGGGGTCAGCACCTCGTCGGCGAGCACCACCTGTCCGGCGAGATCGACGCCGAACTCGAACTTGGTGTCGGCGATGATGATGCCACGGGTGGCGGCATAGTCGCGCGCCTTGGCGTAGAGCTCGACCGCCTTGGCCTGGACGATGCCGGCGAAGGGCTGGCCGAGGATTTTCGCGGCCTGATCGGGGTGGATGTTCTCGTCGTGCGCGCCCTGCGCCGCCTTGGTCGAGGGGGTATAGAGCGGGGCGGGGAGGAGTGCGCTCTCGTTCAGCCCGACCGGTAGCGGCAGGCAGCACACGGTGCGCGATTTCTGGTATTCCTTCCAGCCCGAGCCCGCGAGGTAGCCGCGCACGATGGCCTCGACCGGCAGGATGCGCAGCTTGCGCACCAGCATCGCGCGGCCCTCGAGCTGGGCGCGGTAGGCGCGCACGCTCTCGGGCATGCGCCCGATTTCGGCAGTGACGAGATGGTTGGGCATGACCTTGGCCAAAAGGTCGAACCAGAACAGGCTGAGCTGGGTCAGCACCTTGCCCTTGCCGGGGATGCCGTTGGCCATCACCACGTCGAAGGCGCTGATGCGGTCGGAGGCGACGAAGAGCAAATGCTCGGCGTCGACCTGGTAGACGTCGCGGACCTTGCCGCGCGCAAGCAGGGTGAGGTTCGGACAGCTGCTCGACTGCAAGGCGGCGGATGCGCTCATGGGGACTCCTGCGGGCGAGGGCTACTTGGAGATCTTGGAACGCAGATCGGCGTTGAAGTAGAGGCTGTGGCGATAGCCCTCGACCACGCGGTGGAGCAGGTTGAGGTCGCGCGTGCGCGCCTCGGCGACCGGCGCCGCCGCCGGGGTATACCCGGTAACCTGTACCAGGCGCACGCGCGGCACCTCCTCGCCCGCAGCGCCCTCATTGGCCGAGCTGGCGAGCATCACCGGCGCGGACGGCTGGGCCAGACTCATAAGCATGCGCGCCTCGCCCGCCGCCGTCCCGCCGAGCTCGGCCGGGGGGGCACGCAGCTCATTGGTGGTCTGCTCGGGCCGGCTGCCGATGGTGGCCGCCCACGGCTTGGCGGCA
>JAYVMM010000103.1:0-4007 GCA_043758975.1 Planctomycetota bacterium
GGGCGGATGCGGCGCTCGTTCACCTACATCGACGACATCGTCGAAGGCGTCCTGCGCACCGCCGACCATGTCGCCGCGGCGGATCCCGCCTTCAATGCCCAAGCGCCCGATCCGGCGACCAGCAGCGCGCCCTGGCGCATCTATAACATCGGCAACCACCGCTCCGAGGAGCTGCTCAGCTACGTGCGCCTGCTCGAGGACAGCCTGGGGCGCAAGGCGGTGATCGAGTATCTGCCGCTGCAGACCGGGGATGTGGTGGCCACCGAGGCCGACATCAGCCGGCTGCATGCCGATGTCGGCTACACCCCGTCGACGCCGATCGCCGTTGGGATCCCGCGCTTCGTCGAGTGGTACCGCGAGTACCACCGGATCTGAGGCGGTCGCTTGCGGGGTGTGATTTAACTCCTCATGGACCGGAAGATTATCCCGCCTAGCATGACGTGGCTTGGGCGCCGGTAGCTCAACTGGATAGAGCATCGGACTTCGGATCCGACGGTTGGGGGTTCGAATCCCTCCCGGCGCGCCACAGGGAAGTTCCGCGCGGACGATGCCCCCACTGCTGCACTGCGCGGCAGGAGCAGTGGGGAGGTGAGCGCTCCCGCCAGGCAGTCAGGCCGGGAATACCGCTGCGGTCCGTGGCAGGACATTGCGCGTATCGACCACTGGGACCCGGTGGGCGAGTACGGATTCCGCCTGGTATTCGCGATGGGCGGTGGCGAGCAGGAAGCAGTCGAAGGCGGAGGACAGTGGCACGCTCGCGCGTCCGGCGAAAAGGCTGTGCGCACGCGTGCGCGGAATCACCGGGACATGCGGATCGTTGAAAGATACCTTCGCCCCCTTGTCCTCGAGCAGTTCCATCAGCTTCAGGCTCGGGCTTTCCCGCATATCATCGATGTTGGCCTTGTAGGCGATGCCCAGGATGAGGATGCGGCTGTTCTTGAGCGCCTTGCCGTAGTGGTTGAGGCAATCCTGGACCTTGCTCACCACGAAGACCGGCATCGAGCGATTGATCTCGCCCGCCAATTCGATGAAGCGCGTGATGACCCCGAATTCCTTGGCTTTCCACGAGAAATAGAAGGGATCGAGTGGGATGCAGTGGCCGCCCAGCCCCGGTCCCGGGTAGAAGGGCATGAAGCCGAACGGCTTGCTGGAGGCGGCGCGGATCACCTCCCAGACATCGATCCCCATGCGATCGAGGATCATCTTCATTTCGTTGACCAGGGCGATGTTGACGCTACGGAAGATGTTCTCGAAGAGCTTCGCCATCTCGGCGACCTGGGTGCTGCTCACGGCGATGACGGTGTCGATGGCGGCGCCGTAGAGCGCCATCGCCAGGTCGGTGCTCCGCTGATCGTAGCCGCCGACCAGCTTGGGGATGGTCTTGGTGCTGAATTTCGCGTTGCCCGGGTCTTCGCGCTCCGGGCTGAAGGCGAGATGGAAGGTTTCTCCCGCCGTGAGGCTCCTGCCCTGCGCTTCGAGGATCGGCTTGACCACTTCGACCGTCGTCCCCGGCCAGGTGGTGCTCTCCAGGACGACCATCGCCCCCTGCTCGACGAAGCCGGCGATCGCCTCGACGGTGCTGACGATGAAGGCGAGGTCCGGCTGGAGATGCTCATCCAGCGGTGTCGGTACGCATATGATGATGGCGTCGCAGCGCCTGGCCTGGCTGAAATCGCCGGTCGCGCTGAAGCGGCCAGAAGCGACTGCAGCGGCGATGCGCTCGGTGCCGATGTGGCGGATGTAGGACGTCCGCTTGGCGATGAGATCGACCTTCGCCGCATCGATATCGAAGCCGATCACCGTGAAGCCGGCTTCGCAGAACACCATCGCCAGGGGCAGCCCGATATAGCCGAGGCCGATGATGCCGATGACTGCTTCGCGGCTGGCGATGTGCTCGATGGTGAGCGGCATGTGGAGACCCTGCTGGGAACGCAATCCGCAATCGATGATGCATGGGCCATGAGCCAATCAACCCGCATTCGCGGCATGCGAGCGAGCATGCGCTCAGACTTTTCCCGATCACTCGCAGTGCTGGATCCACCCATCGCCACCCTGGCTGGACCCGTACCAGCTGATGGCGCGGGTGGCGCTCACCGCAGCCTCTGGCGTCGTGTGTCCGCAGCTGGAGGTGCGTCGGTGTTTACGACCTGTCCGGATTGGGCATGGTGGCGGGCAGGCGGCGCTGCTCCCGCCAGCGCCGCCATCACACCAGCTGGTGCGCGAACTGGGCGATGATCGACGACAGCTGCCCGGAGGTGAGGGGCTTGACCACATAGTATTCGACCTGGTATTCGTCGCATCGGCGCTTGTCGCTATCGCGGTGCGAACCGGTCAGGACCACCAGGGGGATGGACTGGTAGGGGGGGATTGGTGGGCAGGAAGGTGAGGAAATCGCGGCCATCGATCTCGGGCAGGGAGAGATCGAGCACGATGATGCGGGGGAGGTCGCCGCCGGTCGGCGTTCCCGCCTGGTCGAGGAAGACCATGGCGTCGAAGGCGCTGGGGATGCTGATCAGCTCCGCCTTGACGCCACTGGCTTCGAAGGTCTTGCGGAACAAGTGGCGGTCATCGTCGCTATCTTCTCTATGCAGGACGCGGGGTTGGCCTGGCATGCTGCTGGATGAGCGTAGCTGCGAGCGGGGGGGGGTAACGAGATGACGCTGGGATGACAAACACACCGTCTGGACTCTGCTGCGCCGCCCGTGCGGCCTTCGTTCGGGCCAGCCCGGCGGCAGCGCGACTATCGGTTATATGATTGACTTCGATCATATAAATGTACCCTGGCCGTCCATGCGCGTAGCCGATGACGTAGTCCAGGCGCGGCGCGAGCAGGTGGCGGCGCTGCTGGCACGGCACCAGTACCTGCCCCTCGCCGATCTCTGCGCCCGGATGCACATCAGCCCCGCCACTGCCCGCCGCGACCTCGCCGCACTGGCGGCGAACCGCGCCATCACCCGTACCTATGGCGGGGCGCTGGTCGAGTACAACCAGCGCTTCCGCTCCTTCGGCGAACGGCGCGAGCTGGCCACCGTGGCCAAGCACCACATGGCGGCGGCGGCCCTGTCGCTGATCAAGCCGGGCGCGGTGTGCTACCTCGACGGCGGCAGCAGCATGTACGCCCTGGCCCAGCTCATCGCCGCCGGCGGGGCGCGGCCATTGACCGTGGTCACCATCAATCTCCCCGCCGCGGAGCTCCTCGCCCAGAGCGACGATGTCGAGCTCAACCTCCTCAGTGGGCAGTACCTGCGCCGGCAATCCGTGCTGCTCGGGAGCAAGACCCAGGCCGCCGCCAGGTTGTGGCGCTACGACATCGCCTTCTTCGGCGCCGAGGCGATGGACGCGCGCGGCACCTGGAATTCCCAGGCCGAGGTGGTGGCGGTCGAACGCACGGTGGCCAAGCATGCCCGCTCCACCTGCTTCCTCATCGATGCCGGCAAGATCAACGCCAGCGCGCCCGAATTCCTCCTGCCCTGGGTGCGCATTGACCGCCTGATCAGCGATGGCGATGCGAGCGCCTTCCAGCGCGCTGGCATCGCCCTGCCAGCGGGCCAGCTGGTGCTCGCGTGACCAGCCGCGCCCGCCTGCGCCTGCCCGCCCGCGCCGCTCCCGCCCACCTTCCAGGACACCGCCATGACCCTCCCCGCCGCCGCGACCCCGGCATCCCAGGCCCCCACGCGCATACTGACCAGGCCGTATCCGCGATGGGATGAGGCGCGGACGGCGAAGCTGGATGCGGTCGGACGCCTGATCTACCGCTCCAACCTGCTCGGTTCCGACCAGCGCACCACCAACACCGGCGGCGGCAACACCTCGGCCAAGATCAATGAGATCGATCCGCTCACCGGCGAGCGGGTCGAGGTGCTGTGGGTCAAGGGCTCCGGCGGCGACCTGCGCACCTCGACCAGGGAGAATTTCGCCTCGCTCTACCAAGCCAAGCTGCACGCGCTCATCCCGCGCTACCATTCGGCGCCCGAACGCGGCGCGAAGTCGGCGGCTGAGGACGCGCA
>JAYVMM010000104.1:0-6811 GCA_043758975.1 Planctomycetota bacterium
GGTTGGCGCGCGGGCGAGAGCTGCTCCGGACGCAGCCCGAGGACCTCGCTGCGGTCGCGCCCGCTGAGCATCGCCACCGCGGCGTGGTTGCAGTCGAAGAAGCCGTTCTCGTCGAGCAGCAGGTGGGCGTCCGAGGAGTGCTCGAAGAGCACGCGGAACTTCTCCTCGCTGGCGATGCGCACGGTGATGTCCAGGACGATGGCGCTGAAGAACAGCTCGCCGCGCGACCGCCACATCGTGAGCGAGAGTTCGAAGGGGAATTCGCGGCCATCGCTGCGGCAGCCGGTCATCTCGACGGTGCGGTCGGCCAGGCGCGAGGGCCCGCCCGCGGCCACCTGCTCGAGGCCGGCGAGCTGGGCCGAGCGGTCGCGCTCGGGCAGCAGCAGCGCCCACGCTCGTCCGATGATCTCGCTGGCCTGGTAGCCGAAGATGTTCTGCGCGCCCTGGTTCCAGGTCTGGATCAGCCCGCGCGCATCGGCGAGGATGATGCCGGCGTGCGAGGACTGCACCAGCGAGCGGAACTTGGCCTCCGACTCGCTGAGCGCCTCGGCGGCGTGGCGGCGCTGGGTGATGTCCTCGCAGGTGCCGACGTAGCCGATGCCCTCGCCCTTGCCACCCACCATCAGGGTCGCCCGCAGCTGCACCCAGCTGGTTCCGCCCCCCTCCTTGCGCCAGCGCAGCTCGCCGGAGAAATCCTGGCGCTGGCGCACGCTTTCGCGCCATTGCGCGGTCACCGCCTCGCGGTCCTCGGGGTGGAAGGCGGTCAGCCAGCCGGCGCCCAGGCAGGCGGCGAAGTCGAGGCCGGCGATCTGCTGCCAGCGCAGATTGGTGTAGACGCACGCGCCGGCGGCATCGGCCTGGAAGATGCCGACCGGCGAGGCGGTCGAGAGCAGGCGGTAGCGCTCCTCGCTCGCCATCAGCGCCTCGCTCACGCGCTGGCGGTTGGCGAGCTCGGCGTCGAGGGTGGCGGTGCGCAGGGCGATCTGCCGCGCGAGCTCGTCGGCGCGCACCACCAGGCCCTCGGTCAGCGGCCTGACCAGGACGAACACCCCGCCGGCGCCGATGATGATCAGCAGCAGCACGCAGGCGCCGCTTGCCAGCAGGTTGAGATCGATGGTGCCGAACAGCGCGCTGGCGTCGGCCTCGGCCTCGGCCACCACCACCCACGCGCTGCCGGCCACCGGCGCGACGGCGGCGAGGCGCGCGCGCGCGCCGGGGCCGGCGGCGATGGCGTCGTCCAGGCGGTAGGCGAGCGCGCGTTCGGCGCTCTGGGCGGCGGCGCTGGCGGGCGGCGGGAAGGCGGCGTGCAGCTGGCCATCGGCCCCGACGCTGAAGATGCGCAGCCGCGCCTCATCCCTGGTCAACAAGGTGAGCTCGCCGTAACCGCCGAGCGCGCCGCGGTCGCTGAGGATGCCGGCGAGGTGACCGCTGCGCGCCAGCACCAGGTCGCTGCCCAAAAGCTCGCCGCGCCCGGAGCGCAGCGGCACCGCGACCGCCTCGAGATAGCCGCCGGGGACGAGCAGGAGGTCGGGCGCGGCGCGCGCATTCAGGCGCGCGAAGGCGGGTTGGGCCGGCTCCGGGCGGGCACTGCCGGCGGCGGCGATCACCTCGCCGGCGGCGGTCAGCCGCACCACGCCGCCGAGCTCCTGGCTGGTGGTGATGGTGAACTCGAGCTCGTGCTGCATCAGCGCGCGCTCCGGCCCGGGCGCGCGCCAGGGGATGCGGCTGGAGAGCTCGCGCGCCTGCTCGGCGAAGGCCTCGAGATGCTGGGCGACCATCGCCGCGCGCGTGTGCGCGAGGTCGACCAGGCGCTCGCGCCGGTTCACTTGGAGGCGCACATACAGCGGCAGCGCCATCGATAAGGCGGCGATGAACGCGATCAGCGCGCTGCCGACCACCGCGTAGACCACCACCGCATGGCGCAGCTGGGCGATGCTCGCGGGCGAGGCGATCTGGCGCAGGAAGACCCAGCTGCACAGCGCACCGCCCAAGGCGAGGAAGGCGACGGCGGTGTGGCAAGCCATGCGCGTGAGGTCGCCCCAGCCGGCGGTGGCGGGCAGGCCGACGGCATAGCCGAACAGCGTCATGGTGCCGAGCGCCGCGATCACCGCGCCGAGCGCCCCGACCGCGAGCGGACGCCAGCGCAGCAGCCGTTCGCCGCCGAGCAGACTGAGCGCGGCGCCCCCGAGGGTGAAGCACAGCGCACTCAGCGGCGCCATCCGCCCGGGGCGGTTGTCGAGTTCGCTATGGGCGGAACGGTGCAGCAGTTCATCGATGCCGAGGTCGACGCCCAGGACCTGCTCGGCCAGGGTGGCGCCGCCGAGCGCGATGAGCGCGGCGGCGGCAGCCAGCTGGGCGCGCCGCCAGCCGGCGCCGGCGGCGAGCAGGCTGCCGCCGCAGACCAGGAAGCCGAGCGCGGTGTTGTACTGCAGCGGGACCCAGCTTATGCGTAGGCGCAGCAGCGTCTCGAGATCGAGGTGCCAGGCCGCCAGCATGACCAGGCCGAACAGGCTCAGGGCGACGCCAGTGCCACGCAGCAGGCGCAGCGGCCAGCTTCTGGCGGATGCGCCAGGCGGCGGGGACGACGTTCGGGAGGTGGGCGCGGCTGCAGGCGGCGGGGGCATGGGTCGACGTCGCATCCGTATGGGGGCGTCGCGGGGCAGGACGGGAGGGCGAGTATACCGCCGCCGCCCGGCGCGGGCAACCCGCGCCCCGGGCTGGGCGCCGCCGGCGATCCGCGCTCAGGCGGCGTGTTCGCCGGGTGCGGCAGGTGCGGCTAGTGCGGCACCGGCTCGAGGCGGGCAGCGTTGCCATCGGAGGGCAGGCTGACCCACATCCAGCGCCGGCCCCAGCGCCGCGCCTCGGCGTGGCTGGTGAAGCGCAGGTCGAGGTGCACGATGTGACGCTGATCGGCGTCATGGCGCATTGCACTGCCGGTGTCGTCGACCATCGCGGTGCCGTAGCCGGGCACCTCGATCACTTCGCGGTAGGGGATGAGGGTGGGCGCCACCGCGATGCCGAAGGGGAAGACCGCGACATCGCGGTTGATCGCGGTATGGCCGTTGGCGAACGGTCCGCAGCACAGCGCGCAGGGGCAGTAGCCGGTGGTCAGCACGTGGACCCAGGCTGCCCCCGGCCCCGGCGAGGTGACCGGCCTGGGCAGCGAGGTCTCCTCGACCACCAGCACGCGCAGCAGGCGCCCGCCGCTCCAGCCCAGCACCGCCCCGACAGCGACCCCGGCGAGCAGCAGGCGCACCCCGGGGAACCAGCTGCGCGCGGCGGTCAGCCCGCTGAACCACCAGGCGAACACGCGCCCGGCGGCGGACAGCGGAGAGGAGCGGGGGGCGGCCATGCCGTATGCTCTCTCCACGCCGGCGGCGGCAATGGCCGAGGCGCCGCGCCTGGCAGGCCTCAGCGCGGGTTGGGCACGTAGCTGCCGCCGCGGCAGCGCTTGAGGTGGTTGAGCGCGTGCACCTGCCCGGTCATCTCGAGTTCGCCGCGGTAGACCGGGTCGTGCCAGCCCTCGATGTCGATGGCGCCGCTGAAGCCGCCGCCGCGCAGCTCGCTGATGATCGCCGTCCAGTCGCTATCGCCAAAGCCCGGGGTGCGCTGGAACGCCCACGGCTTGTTGCCGCGCAGGCCGTGCTCGCGCAGCACGTCCCATTTCACCGTCGCGTCCTTGCCATGGACGTGGAAGACGCGCGGCAGCCACCGCCGCAGCTGCGGCAGCGGCTCGCACAGGCTGCACAGCTGGTGGCTGGGCTCCCATTCCAGCCCGAGGTGCGCCGCCGGCAGCTCATGGAACATCATCTCCCACGCCGCCGGCGCGTGGGCGATGTTCCAGTCCCCCGCCTGCCAGCCGCCGCCCATGTCGCAGTTCTCGAAGGCCAGGCGCACCCCGCGGTCCGCCGCGCGCCGACTGAGCTCGCCGAAGACCGCGCGGTAGCGCGGCAGCGATTCCTCGATCGGGCGCTCGCGCAGCCGCCCCGCGAAGCCGCTGACCAGGTCGCAGCCGAAGAGGCGGGCGGCGTCGATGCAGCGCTCCCACGAGGCCACCGTCTCCAGGTCCTTGGGCGTGGCCTCGAGCGGATTGCCGAACACCGCCAGCGAGGAGATCACCGCGCCGCTGCCCGACAGAACTTCGGCGACCTTGCGCGCCAGCTCAGCAAGCTCGACCGTGCCGGTGGTCTGCCAGAAGGTGATGCCGAAGGATTCGAAGCCGTGGGGCAGGATCTGCGCGATCCAGCGCTCGGGCGGGACCTTGCCCAGGCCGTTGACCAGGGTGCCGATACGGATGCGTTCCTGGTAGGGGCTGCCCGGGGCGGGGACGGAGGCCGGGGTGGAGATGGAGGTGGAGGTGGAGGTGGAGTCAGTAGTCATCGGCGGCTCCTGCGCTCACGGGCGGATGGCGACCTGGGTGCCGGGCGCGACCAGGCTGAAGAGCGCGGCGACGTCGGCCTGGCGCAGGCGCACGCAGCCATGGCTGCCGCGCTGGCCGAGCCAGTCCTCGGGCGCCGCGGCGGTGAAGCCGTGGATGCCGATCCCGCGGAAGGTCGCCTCCGGTCCGGCGGCGAGGCCGATCCAGAAGCCGCCGAGCACATTGCCGGCGGCGCCGGGTGGGAAGATCTTGCCGCTGTCAGGGTCGCGCCATTCGGGATTGCGCACGCAGCTGGCGACAGTGGTGGTGCCGAGCGGGGTGGGATGGGCGGCGGCGCCCAGCCCGACGGGGAAGCTCATCACCAGCACCCCGTCGCGCCAGGCGAGCAGGCGGAACTCGGCGCAACCGACCACCAGCTCGAGCGGCTCGTCGTCGAGATCGAGCACCTTGAGCTTGGTGCCGGCCTTGAGGTCTTTGGCCGAGAAGCCGTGGTTGAGGCGGGCAAGGAGGTCGACCGAGATGCGGTAGCGTTTGGCGATCCCGCTCGCGCTCTCGCCCGGCGCCACCTGGTGCATGATCAGGCCGATGTCGGCCATGTCGTCGAGGCGTTCGCTGGAGAGGAAGGCGCGGCGGCAGAACGGCTCAAGGCGCACGCTGAGGGCGGCGGCGCGCGCCGCTGGCAGCGCGATCAGCCGCTCGCTCGCCGCCTCGAGCAGCGGCACCACCGTATCGGGATCGTCGCTGGCGCGCGCGATCATCGCCTCGAGCTCGCCCGCCTCCTCGGCGGCCCCGGCGGGGAGGACGCCAAGCAGGAGCGCGACCACCAGCGCGAACGCTGACGCTGACGCTGACGCTGACGCAAATGAGAACTGGAGGGCGGGGCGTGCGCCGGACATGCGCCTGGCACTATGCGCCCCAGGCGGCGCGATCAAAGCCATCAGCTCAGCGCCGCTCATCCGCCGCCAGCACCACTTCGGCCTCGGGGCGGACGATGAGGAACGGCTCCCCCCACTGGGCGGCGTCGCGCACATCCCAGCGCACCGTGCCGGCCTGCTCCGGCCCAGCCACTGCCGCCAGGCGCAGGCCCTGCGGCCCACCATGGAGCAGGCGCGCCGGGCCGTCGCCGCTCTCCTCGATCGGGGTCGACCACGCCGCCACCGCACCGTCGTCCCAGCCGGTGATGGCGCACCAGGTCCACGCGCCGTCGCGCGCGAGGCGCACCGCGCTGATGCGCCGCCCGGGGGCGGTCTCCTTGAAGGTGGCCATGGCTGGCGCGGGCAGGTTGTCGTTGGCGTCGAGGTCGAGGTACATGCTCAGCTCCCGCTATCCGCGTGCGGCAGCGCTTGTAACGGATCATTGAGCAGGCTTAAGCCCCGGGTGCGCCAGGGCTCGACGGCGCGCGCCGGCAGCGCCAGGCGGTTCTTGAAGCGGCGGTGCTGCCAGAAGTACTGCCCGGGAACGGCGCGGATCATCGCCGCCAGCAGGTCCATCGCCGCCTGGTTGAGGCTGGCCTCGTCGGCCTGCGCAGCGTCCAGCGGCCGCCCGATGAACATCGAAAACTCGCCGGCATGCCGGCGCACGCACATGCAGGGGATGATCGGCACCGGCGCGCGCTTGGCGAAGAAGCCGGGCCCGGCATGGCAGTAGGTCGGCACCCCGAAGAAGTACGCCGGCACCCCCTCTCGCGAACCCGGCCCCTGGTCGGCCATCAGCCCCACCGGCACCCCGGCGCGCAGCGCGCGCAGCACCTGCACCGCGGTGGTGCGTTCGCCGCGCTCGGCGAACAGCACCTCGATGCCGGCGCGCTCGCGCTGGCGGTTCACCGCGGCATCGACCTCGGGATTGTGCTGCGCCTTGGCGTAGCCGATGAAGCGCGGCAGGGTCCGCCTGATGGCGTGGCCGCCGAGGTCCCAGTTGCCGAGGTGGGGCGAGAGCAGCACGCAGCCGGGATGGCGGGTGAGCACGCGGTCCTGCCAGGTGGGGGCGAAGGAGCCGAGGTGGCGCTCGATGCCGTCGACCCCGCCGATGGTCCACAGCTCGAGGAAGCTCGCGCCCATCGAGGCGTAGGAGCGGCGCACCACCGCGCGGCGGGCCGGACCCCGGAGGTTGAGCGCGGTGGCGACGCTGTCGCTCGCCACCCGCCGGCGCACCCCGAGGTGGAAAGCGGCAACGCCGAGGCTGCCGCCGACGCGCGACGCGGTGTCGGCGGCGAGGCGACCGAGCAGGCGCAGCAGAGGGAGCACCACGAGGCGGTTGAGCATCGCGCCGCGATGGTAGAGGCGAATGGGGTCCTGCCTATCGCGGCGGTGGCGGCGCCGGAGCGGCGCGCGCCCCCACCCGGCGTCATAGGCGACGGACATGGTCTGGTCCTGCGCTTCGCATGACCACCGACCGCGGAGCTTGCGAGAATCAGGCAGACCGCTAACGTGCAAA